>JAYVZW010000111.1:0-6992 GCA_043783015.1 Verrucomicrobiota bacterium | reverse complement strand
CGTTGATGATTTCCGGCCGGGTGCGTTCCTGCGCAGTCATGGAGAGAACGATGGCCTCGGTGTGGCTCATGCGTTTCTCATCCACTTTCATGTCTTTCATCTTGCCCATGCCGGGCAGCATGCCGAGCAGGGATTCCAAGGGGCCTAGCTTGCGCATGAATTTCATCTGCGCGAGGAAGTCGGTGAAGTCGAACTTGGCTGACTGCATTCGCTTGGCCATGCGCATGGCGTCGGCCTCATCAATCTGTTCGGCGGCTTTTTCCACCAGACCCACGACATCGCCCATGCCGAGGATGCGGTCGGCCATGCGGTCGGGGTGAAAGATTTCCAGCTGATCAATTTTTTCGCCGACGCCGACAAATTTAACGGGGCAGCCGGTGACCTGCTTCATGGAGAGCAACGCGCCGCCGCGAGCGTCGCCGTCCAGCTTGGTCATGATGAGGCCGGTGACGCCGATGGCTTCGTTAAAGGTCTTGGCGACACTCACGGCCTGCTGGCCGGTGGCGGCGTCGGCGACGAGCAAGACTTCACGTGGCTCGATGAGTTGTTTGATCTTCTTGAGTTCCTCAAGCAGCGCCTCATCGACTTCCTGACGGCCAGCGGTATCGAAGATGGCGATGCCGCCGCCTTGTTGCTTGATCCAGTCGAGAGCTTGGCGCACGACTTCCACGGCGTCCTTCTCGCCTTCTGCTGGCTGATAAACCGGCACACCAATGGATTCGCCAAGCACAGCGAGCTGTTTCACCGCAGCGGGGCGGAATACGTCGCAGGCGATGAGCAGCGGGCGCTTGCCCTGTTTTTTTAAATGCGCTGCTAGTTTGCCCGATGTGGTGGTTTTGCCCGCGCCGTTGAGGCCGGCAATGAGGATGCGCTGGGGCGGGCTGATGTCGAGCGCTACGGTTCCGCCGCCGAGCAGGGTGACAAGTTCGTCGTGGAATATTTTGACGATCTGCTGGCCGGGGGAAACGGTGCGGAGGACTTCTTCACCGAGAGCTTTTGTTTTGACGGCTTCGATCAGGTCTTTAGAGACTTTAAAGTCCACGTCAGCTTCGAGCAGCGCGAGACGGATTTCGCGCAAGGCATCGCCGATGTTCGATTCACTGATTTTGCCCAGGCCACGGATTTTTTTGAAGGCGGACTCGAGTTTTTCGGTGAGGGCGGAGAGCATCTGAGAAATGATGAAGGATAAGTATGAAGTTGGCGTGGATCAGGGTGCCGGCTGCGTGGTGGCTTCGGTGATTTCTTGGGGGAGATAACTGGCTTTTTGTTCGATCTTGAATTTCCAATTGATGACTTCGTCTTTATCGGAGCTAGTGCGCCTGAATCCAAGCGTCGCTGTGCAATCGTCGAGCCGGATGCGCTGTGGAATCTGGTAGCGCACGGTCTGATTTGTAGCGTCGAATTCTACCGGCACGGCGCCATATCCACTCACGCGGAGCAGCACGCTCTCGGGAACGATGCCGCCGAGTTTTGAGAGATTCGCTTCAATGACCGGGCGGCGCTCCGTGATGGTGGAATTGGGAGCCGGCTTGAGATTGATGAGCTTTTCACCGCTTGCATTCACGGCGTCGGTTTTGACAAACTTGCTGTTGGCCATGTCGTTGCGGCCATGGAAGTTACTGGCGAGTTTAAAGTTAGTGTCCTTGTCCCATTGCTGGGTGAAGCGTCCCAATTTTCCGTTGAGTGTATCCCAGGTCACTTTTTGCGGATTGACCGTGACGGCGGCTTCATAGCCTGACTCCAGTGCTAGCTGGACGATCTCATCGTTCTTGTTGCCGTAAGGATAAGCGAGGGTCTGGCAAGGAACGCCGAATGTTTGTTCCAGCCATTTCTTGGATTCGACAATTTCCTCATGGAGCCACGCATGATATTGCTCATCGGTCTTTCCTTTCTTATTCGTAAGCGGCTGATGCGAGATGGTATGACTGCCGAGTTCGCCACCGTTATTGAGCATCTCCTTGATTTGTTCGACAGTCATGGAGCGTCCGCCAACGCCGACGTATTTTTTGTAGAGATAAATCGTAAAGGGATAGCCGAACTCCTTCATGATCGGATAGGCAAACTGATGCTCGCCAACCCAGCCGTCATCAAGGGTAATGACGGCGGACTCGTCAGGAATATTTTTTTCACCTCGCTTCCAAGCGAGAAGATCGGACATGGGGATGACGGTGATGTTCGCATCCTTCAGCGCCTGCATCTGAGATCGAAAGGTCGGCACGCTGACCATCATTTCCGTCTTGGGAATTCGCTCCACGAAATCGTGATAGAGCAAAATGGCGACCATCGCGCTTTTGTTTAACTCGAAAGGTGTAGCCTTGGGCGCTTCCGGGTCCGCCATCTTTTCCGGCCCAAACAAGTCCTCACCCTCCGCTGGCTTGGCCGCTTTGTCATTTTCTGCCGCAGTTTCCGCAGGCGGCGGCGTGACAGGCGCGGGCGCGGGCAGGAGTTGTTTCAACTTGCCGCATGATGAATGCAGCAGGCAAAGCATGGCAAGCATCGCAGTGGCCACTAGGCGTGAGTCGCAAATTCTTCTCAGGGCAGTTGTGAGCATGATTGGATTAGATTAGCACAACCAGCTTGTGTTGAAAGTTGAAACCCACGCGGGAACTGCCGCACGATCATGGCATGGCCTGCTCATGATCTGATGAACCCGGCCGATCATGTCTTGCGGGTCGTCGAGCAAGCCAGCGGAAAGCAGTGCATTGTCGAGCAATTGCGAAGCCACAAGGCCCGCGAGATCGGGATTGGAGCTTGCGGCTCCGGCGAGCTTGCGAACGATAGTGTGAGCTGGATTGATCTCCAAAATCACCCTGCTCATTCCGAAGTCATCTTTTTTCATTGCGCGCATCATCTGGCGCATCTGAGGACTCATCTCGCCCTCCGGTTGCAAAGCCATTGCGGGACTGCTGACCAAGCGCTTGCCCGCGCGCACTTCGGATACGCGATCACCGAGCCGTTCCTTGAGCCACGTGCAAAGTTTGTCTGTATCTTCTTTGTTCAAGGCTTCAACTGCAGCTGCAGCATCGCCAAGATCAACGTCCGCTGCGGCGACGCTCTTCACTGGTTTGCCGTCAAATTCACCGAGCGCATTGACCACATAGTCGTCAATCGTTTCATAGAGATAGAGCACCTCGAAGCCGCGGGACTTGAAGGCGTCGAGATACGGGCCGCGCTCGATGGTCTCGCGACTCGGCGCGATTTGATAATAAATCGTGCTCTGTCCCTCTTTCATTCGCGCAATGTATTCCGGCAGGCTGACTTGCTCGCCTTCTTTGGTCAGCGAGGACTCAAAGCGGAGCAGCTTGGCGATCGTGGCTTTGTTTTCAAAATCCGTCGCCACGCCTTCCTTGAGGAAGCGGCTGAAGTCCTTGTGGAAATCCGCATACTTTTTGGCATCACCTTCGGCTTCACGTTCAAGCCCCTTCAAGATTCTTCCCTGCACGACTTGCGCCAGTTTGCGAAACAACGCGCTGTCCTGCATCGTCTCGCGCGAAATATTCAGCGGCAGATCTTCGCTGTCCACAACGCCGCGAATAAAGCGCATCCATTCTGGCAGAAATTTCTTCGGTTTGGCATCGATCAGCACCCGACGGCAATAGAGCGCCACACCGGGCTCCATTTGCCCCATACCGAACTGCTCCATGTTGTGCGTTGGCGCGAAGAGCAATGCGTTGATGTTGATGGGCGCGTCGGCGTTGAAATGAAAAGTGTAACGCGGCTCGTCGAATGCATGTCCGGCGAACTTGTAAAATTCCTTGTATTGTTCCTCGGTGACTTCGCTTTTATTCTTGAGCCACAGTGCTTCGACGGTGTTGATACGCTCGCCATTGAGATTGATCGGGAAGCCGACGAAGTTGGAGTATTTCGCGAGAATTTGTTTGATGCGATCCGGTTTGACGAATTCCGACGCATCTTCTTTTAGATGCAAAACCAGCCGGCTTCCGCGACGCTGTCCGGGAGCTTCTTCAATGGAGTAGCCCGTGGTGCCATCGCTGGTCCACACCAGGTGCGCGCCGTCATTTCCCCATGAATGCGTATAGACCTTCACCTCGCTGGCGACCATGAAGGCGGAGTAAAAACCGACGCCGAACTGACCTATGACATTGGAGGCGCCTTCCTTGCCGGACTGTTTCATGGCCTGAACAAAAGCCTTCGAGCCCGAGTGCGCGATGGTGCCGAGGTTTTCAACCAGTTCCTCCTGCGTCATGCCGATGCCGTAGTCGGCGATGCTTATCGTCTTGGCGGTCTCGTCCGTGGTGATGTTGATCTCAAGGGGCAGCTTGTCATCGAAGATTTCTTTTTCGGTGAGCTGTAGCAGGCGCATCTTCTCCAGCGCATCGGAAGCGTTGCTCACCAGCTCACGCACGAAGATTTCGCGATCGGTGTAAAGCGAATGCGTGACGATGTCGAGAAGCTGGCCGACCTCGGCCTGGAACTGATGTTGGGTGGATTTGTCGTTGGGCATGGCAGGACTCTTGAATGGCGAGCAAATGCGAAAATTCAAGCGCCGCGTTTCACTACACGCCATCGCTTCACCAATTCATCCGCCGTCACTCCAAGAAGCAGCACCAGACCGATGATAACTGGCTCCATCTGGTCGGGCAGGTTCAGCAGGATGATCGAATTGTAAAGCACACGCATCAGCACTGCGCCGATGACAACGCCGAGGATGCTCACTTCGCCGCCTCGCAGGCTGCAACCGCCGAGGACCGCCGCAGCGATGGCGTAGAGTTCATAGAAGTTGCCCTGCTTGTCCGGCGCGACGGAATTCACATCGAGCGCGAAGAGCACGCCGCCCACGCCCGCAAGCAGCGAGCACACTATGTAGGCCAGCAACAGCAAACGTTCCGTGCGAATGCCGCTGTAGCGCGCAGCTTCTTCATTGCGACCGACAGCCAGCAAATGACGGCCCGGCACAGTCTTGGTGAAGAAGATTCCAGCGACGACGGCAATGACGATAAGCAGAATCGCAGAGGTGGGCAGTCGATAGCCACCAGTTTGCAGCCAATCGATGCGACCGATGGCGAGTTGCCGCAACGATTCATAGCTGTTGCCGAAGCCCTTGGGATTGTCGTGTGTCAGCCAGCGTGCAAAGCCGCGATACAGCATCAGCCCGCAAAGCGTGACGACGAACGGCTGCAATTTCAGCCGGGTGATGAGCAGTCCATGCGAAAGCCCGATGACGACTGAGAGTGCAACGCAAGCCAGCAGTGCGGGAGCCACGCCCCAGCCACAATCCACTAGGAGCCAAGGCAGGAGAGTGCCAATCAATCCGACGACGCTGCCGATGGAGAGATCAATGCCGCCGGTGACGATGACAAAGGCTGCACCAATGGCGAGAATCCCGTGCAGTGAACTGCGCACGATGAGATTTTCCGTGTTGTAAGGCTTGAGGAAATTCGGATTCGCAATGCCCGTGACGAGACATACCGTAATGAGGAGAAGGGCGATTCCGAGGGTCTTTTTCATGGAACGATTTCTTCAATCATTTCGGCCGGTTGCCAGCCGCATCACGGATTCCTCATTCAGTTCCGGCCCCTGCAACTCGCCCGAAAGCTGGCCTTCATGCATTACCAGCACACGATCGGAAATGGCAAGCACTTCCTCCATCTCGCTGCTAACAAAAAGGATGGCTTTCCCATCAGCCGCAAGCTTTTCCATGATCTGATAAATCTCGCGCTTCGCTCCGACATCCACGCCGCGAGTCGGTTCATCGAGAAGCAGCACATCCGGCTTGAGCGCGAGCCATTTGCCGAGTGCGACCTTTTGCTGGTTGCCACCGGAGAGCGTGCCTACTGTGGTGTCGAGTGATGCGGACTTCACCCGCAACTGACCGCTGACGGATTCAGCGACCTGCTTAGCGGCGGATGGATTCAAAAACAATCCAGCGCGAGCGTGGCGTTGCAGGCCAGTGAGGCTTACATTCCACTCGATGGATTCTTGCAAAAATACGCCGAGCGCCTTGCGATCTTCCGGCACCAGCGCCAGCCCTGCGTCCGCAGCTTCGCGCGGATGCTGTGGCGCGATTGGCTTGCCATGCACACAAATCTCTCCAGCGACCGGCGGCTCGATGCCAAACAAAGCACGCAAAATTTCCGTGCGGCCTGACCCCACGAGTCCGGCCATGCCGACAATCTCTCCACATCGCACCTTGAAGCTCACGCGATGTCTCGGATTCATCTTTGTTCGCAAATCCGTGACGCGCAGCGCTTCCCCGCCCGGCACGCGTTGCGAATGCGCAAACGATTGCGAGAAATCGCGACCGACCATCAGTTTTGCCATGACCTCATGCGTGATCTCATGTTTCGCAAGTTCGCCTGCGTTTTTGCCATCTCGCAACGCAACGACGCGATCCGCAATGCGCGTAACTTCGCCGAGTCGGTGCGATATGTAAAGAATGCTCATTCCGCGTGACTTCAGTTCGGCGATGACCCGGAACAGCGCCTCCGTTTCATGCGAGGAGAGGCTAGATGTAGGCTCATCCATGATGAGCAATCGTGCGTCCAGCGACAAAGCTTTCGCGATTTCGACAAGTTGTTTTTGCCCGCACGAAAGCTCCTTCACAGGCGTCTCTGCTTTGAAATCAGCGCCGAGCCGGTGCAGCAGCTTTTGCGTGTCGGCCCGCATCGCCTTGTCATTCACGAATCCATAGCGGCATGGTTCCCGACCGAGAAACACATTGCCAGCCACATCGAGATTGTCCGCGAGATTGAGTTCTTGATGGATCAGTGATATGCCAAGCGCCTGCGCGGTCTTGACCGAGGCCAGCGTCACAGATTCCCCATCAAACTCAATCACACCCGCATCCGGCTGATAAATGCCCGCGAGGATTTTCATTAGCGTGCTCTTACCCGCGCCGTTTTCGCCAATCACGGCGACGATCTCACCGTATCTCACGGACAGACTTACATTATCCAAAGCGATGACGCCGGGGAAATATTTACTCAGTCGTGAAGTTTTGAGCAGCATCACTTGCCTAGAAGCTTCTTCAA
>JAYVZW010000110.1:0-2319 GCA_043783015.1 Verrucomicrobiota bacterium | reverse complement strand
CCCGAGATCGCGTGAGCGAGGAGAAGCAGCAGAAGCTCGAACTACTCACCAAGGATCGGGACTCCTTCTTCAAGGAGCGCGAGCAGGTCGGCCAGAAGCATCTTGAGCAATGGCAGACAGCCGCCCGCGCCAAGGCCATCGAGGTCGCAATGGGCAACGAATTCATGCTGCATCAGGAGATGCCCAAGGACGCCACGCCGGAGCAGAAAACCATCGTGGACGAGCACAACAAGAGGACGGCGGAATACATCAAGGAGGGGCAGGCCCGGATCGCCGGATGCTACGGACGCAACCCGGAGATCACCGCCGAGGTCGTGATGAAAAGCATCAAATCCGACCATCTTGAAAAGGAAGTCGCGCGCCTCACCGAAGAGAAGATGAAATCGGATGCCCGCGTGAAAGCCTTGGAGGGGAAACTTGGAGCCGTGCGGGACGCCGGGAAGATTGGCAGCTTGGAAAGCGCGCCAGCCACAAGAGAGGCGAAGGCCGCACCCAAGATGGGGCAGACGGCGCACGAAGCAATGAACGAGTTCTTCGCCAACAAGTAGTCCGGGAACCTTATGCCAAACCTAAACAAAGTTCTCCTCATGGGGAACATCACGCGCGACTTGGAGACTCGCTACACACCCAAGGGAACCGCAGTCCTAGACGTGGGCATGGCGATCAACAGGGTCACAAAAACAGACAGTGGAGAGAAGCGCGAGGAAGTCACATTTGTTGACATTACACTGTGGGGCCGCACCGCCGAAGTGGTCGCGGAATACTGCAAGAAGGGATCGCCGCTCTACGTTGAAGGCCGACTCACGCTCGACCAGTGGGAAGACAAGGCCACAGGGCAAAAGCGCAGCAAAATCAAGGTCATTGGGGAGACTATTCAACTCCTTGGAACCAAGGGCGGAGGCCACGCATCAAGTGACGCACGCGCCGACAAGGAAGCTGAGTCACACAGTCCGCGCGAGCGCCCAAAACCAGAGAAGGAACTGGAGCCGGAACTGGATGAGAATGGAGTCCCGTATTGAATTTCAAAACACACAAAACCATGAGCAAAATCGACCTATCCACCATCCTTTCCGCGCACTTCGATAAATCGAAGACGCCAAAAACCAAGCAAGTCGCCATCCTAAAAACGCTGCCTGTAATTCAGGAGGCGCTGGATGTCTTCCTTGTAAACCGTCAGGACAAGGTTGCAGTCACAACCGAATTGCTGGAGGCGACAGGATTCTTCCTGCCGCCCGAAGAGGTGAAAAAGGCCGAAGCCTTCTTTGACGCACATCCGAGCGGCATGAAACTGGAGATCACGCGGACTCCGAACTTTGCCAGCTACAAACACGCGGCGATTGACCCAAGTGAGGAGGTTCAGCAGCCGATTGAGAAGGCTGAAGAGCCTGTTGCCATCATCCCGGAACCCGAGCCGGAGCTTGTCGAAAAACCGGCCCCCGCCACGGCCAGAAATCTCAGCGGAATCCACATGCTCGTGCCAGTGAACCGCCCCATCGTTCCAGCGGTCGTCACGTCCCTGCTTGGACAGTGGAAGGCTACACTGCCGCAGGACGTGCGCGAGAACCTTGCCGTCTTCGACCTCCAAAACGACACACTCATCCATCACGCGCGCAACCTTCTCGCGGATCGCTTCCTCAAGAGCGGCAAGGAGTGGAGCTTCTGGATGGACGGAGACGTGCTCGCTCCAAACGGAAACCCCGCATGGTTCAAGCGGTGGACTGGCACAACGGCACCGGCAGAGTTCTCAAGCATCGCAGCCGTGGAGTCCCTCACAAGGCATCCCGGCAAAAAGATCGTGTCCGCCGTGTATTGCCAGCGCAACCCGACGCGCAAGATTCTCGCGCCAGACAGCTTCATCAAGGAGCACGGCGAAGAAATCAGGCTTGGGCCATCCAAGAAGGTTGTCCCGTCGCCGTGGGTGCCATTCGGATGCGTTGCGGTTCACCGGGACGTGTTCCTTGCGATCAAGGCGGCTTACCCGGAACTGGAGCCGAAGACACAAGGGCCAAACGAGGTCTTCAACTTCTTTGGTGCGGACACCGAAACAAACAGCGAAGATGTAGTTCTGTGCAAGCGCGCGAAGGCGGCAGGACACCAAGCCTACTTCGACCTTGGTGTGCATTGCGCTCATGTTGGCTCGTTTGCCTATCTCCCCTAATATGGGAAAGAAGACCCACTTCACCGCAGCGGACGCCGAGGCAATGAAGGCGCGGCTTGCGAGGCACACGCCGCAGCCTACGGGGGAATATGCGGACTCAATCAGGAAGGCTGGATTCATTCCAGCGTTTGATCCAAACCCACTGAAATTCAAGACCGAAG
>JAYVZW010000109.1:0-2323 GCA_043783015.1 Verrucomicrobiota bacterium | reverse complement strand
CGCCAAAGCCGAGCAGGGTGGCCACTTCATCCTGCACCGGTTCGATTTCATCGAGACGCAACTCAGGATCGCGGATGATAAAGACCTCACCGGTTTTGCGATGTTCGTAGAGCAGCATTCTTCCGTTCTCGCCTTCCTTCACTTCCCGTGGCGCGAGAAGTTTTTTGCGCTCCAGCATCAGGGCCAGGATGTAGCGGGCGTTTTCGGTTCCCGGACTGTCCTCTTCAACAAGCCGGCGCAGCAGGTTCTCCGGACCTTCCCGCCCGGTGATTTCGACCACAGGTTTCGCGGCTTCCGGCTTGACGTATTCGGCGCGCCAGTAGGAGTAAGGGGTGCGCGCCGCGGTTTCCTCCGGCCAGGCGTCGAGGCTGACATCGCGACGGATGAACTCGCCGGTTTTGGTATCAAAATAGATGGCCGTATGAAAAATCTCTCCCTCGGCGAAGGGTCGTCCCGAGCGGGCACATTCGTGAGCGCGTGATTTGATGTTCCAGATTTGCGGCATGTGAGTAAACAGACGGGCGGGCCATCATCCGGCGCGGGCCTTGGTGAAACGCATCCGGAGCATGGTCCAGAGTGAGGCCGCGCTGCTGATGATTTTTTTGAAATTGATGGAGGGCAGATCGCGGTTTTGCGCCCTGAGATTGAAGATATAGAGACCAATGCCGCCCAGGATGAGGTGCGGCATCCAAACGGCGAGGAAGGGCGGCATGTGCAGGCCCTTGCCCAGATTGAGGAAGAGATGATCAATGAAGATCAGGACGAAAAAGATAAAAATCGAACTGGCCACGCCTCCCAGCAAACCACGCCGAGAAAAAACCACACCGAGCGGCGCGGCGACAATCACCACCAGAAGCGCCTGCCAGGGCTGGGCAAAACGATAGAACATGTGCGTGCGGAACGGCGCGAGTTTGCTGGCATCATAGGCGTGATTGGCGTTGAGGTAAGAGAGGAGTTGTGGCACACCGAGAAATTCCGGGGTGAGGGAACCGCTCAGCAAAATCCATGGAGTCTCGCTCCATCCTGCTTCGTCTTTGCGACTTTTGCCGTGACCTTCAAAGTTGAAGGCGTTCATCCCGACGACACTGCCTTTACTGTAATCAACTTCCGCGCCGTTGAAGAAACTCCAGACGTGATCGCCGTAGGTCCAGTTGGCAGACTTGGCGAACCATGCTTTGACCAGATGACCGTGCTCATCCTCCTGCCGGACCTCGATGCGCCGGAGCGGATCTTTGCGCAAATCCGAGGGCACAATGCCGATGAACCAGGTGCGACGCTCCTGGTTGTTGCGGTAAACCAGCCCCCTGGCGAGGACCTCCTGTTTGAGTTGTTCCTTCACGTCGTCGAGGAGCTTTTCCTTATTGCCCGCAGCATTCGGTGCCCAGTGATAGTCAGCCACCATGCCCAGGAACGAGGCGTAGATGCCAATGATAAAGATGGGCCGCAGCACCTGCCCCAAGCTCCGACCCACGCCCAGCATGGAAATTAATTCATTGGCGCGCGACATTTTGCCCAGTGAATAAAGCGTGGCCAGCAACAGCGTGACCGGCGCGACCGTGACGTAGATGAAGGGAATCAGCCTGATGTAAAAATAGACGATGTCCATACCGCCGACACTGTTCTGCCGGAAGTCCGACAGGTGGTCGAGCACATCCATGACAATCCACAGGGTGCAGAAAGCGACGAAGCAGAAAATCAGCGGCTGCAGGAAAGTCCGCAAAACGTAGCGCTCGAGGATTCGGCAGCGGATGTAATATTGCATGATGAACGGTGGCGAGAGCAGCAGGCACACCATCAAGATTATCTGGATGACAAACGCCGGGGTGGAAACCTGTTCGCCAGTGACACCGATGCGCATAGAGTCCCATTTGTCATAAAAGTTGCTGGCCAGCGCCCACAGGGTCAGGTAGCTCGCCGCAATCCATGCTGGGCGCAGCATCTTCTCTGGGTTCGGGAAGGCACGGAGTATGTAAAAATGAAAAACGACGCCACCCACCAGCGCGAACAGGCGCAGGTAGGACAACAGGTAGAGCATCACGTAAGCTTCATTGGGGGGCGGCTGCCAGTTTTTATGAATATCCAGAAAGTTCGATGGCATTTGCGGCATGAACGACTCATGATAGCCCGCCTGCTTGCAGAGCAGGATGACCGCAAAGGCTCCCAGCCATACCACCGCCGGAGCCAGGGAGGAGTATCTCAGCCACAGCCAGCAGGCATTGAGCAGTTTGAAAAGCGGCTGGAGAAATTTCATGAAGGGCGTTGTCGAAAGGGATGCGCAGCTTTCAACAGACGGGGCGGTGAGTCAAGAGAAGCGCGAAGCCGC
>JAYVZW010000108.1:0-7014 GCA_043783015.1 Verrucomicrobiota bacterium | reverse complement strand
TTGGTTCCACGGGGGGCAGCAGTGCGCGGGCGCGTTTGCGGTTAAGCCAATCCACATCGCTTTCCTGAATATGCGCCGAGTCCGGCAGCATCACCGTGCAGAGATCGCGCGTGGCATCCGTGGTGAAGATGTTTCCGGTGTATCCCTTCTTGACCAGGTTCGGGAGATTGCCGCTGTGATCGATGTGCGCGTGGGACAGCACCACGGCATTGAGCGACTTCGGATCGAACGGGAAATTTCGATTACGCTCGAACGCATCTTGCCTGTGCCCTTGATACAAACCGCAGTCCAGCAAGATGTGCTGGCCGTTGACCTCGATGAGATGCTGTGACCCGGTCGTCGTGCCAGCCGCGCCGTGGAAGGTTATTTTCATATGGCGTGCAAGACTAACTGGTAAATGGAGCGAGCAAAGGAATCGCGACCTGATCGTTCCTGCGATAAATTAGAAAATCACTGTCGAGGGTGAACAAACGCGACTGCACCGCTTTTTCAGAAAGAGCGACCAAGCATGCGTCGGCGAAGGACATCGGCACGTTCTCGTATTGCTTCATCAGAGTGAGTGCTCGCGACCAGAGAGATGCGTCTTCATGGGCTGGCCGGATGATTTTTTTAGTGATGAGCAAGCACAGATGTTCGGCGGCACCGGGGCATGATCTGAGCAAAAACATCGTTTCGGCAAGCACCGCTCCGCAGGTCCATAATGCGCCGCGCAAGCGTCCCATTTGATCATCTGACCACGTATGAGCCGCATCTCTGCGATCCAGCAAGACCACAAGCGGCCCGGTATTCAGCAGCATCATCTCCGCCATTGACCGAATCCCTCCAGATGTTTGGGATTAGTCGCGAGGTCGCCGATGCCGCTGTCCATGCAGCCAATAGCATTACCCATTAGTTCTCTGAGCGATGGGCCATTTTCATCGAGCTCGAGTCCTTCCTGCAGCGCGCGTTCGATGGTCTCGCGCACAAACTGTTCGGGAGCGATGTGCCGTTTCGCGCTGGCTGATTGCAGTCGCGTGGCAAGGGAGTCATTCAATTCCAAAGTGAGCGTGCTCATAACCACTCAATCTAGCACGGCAAGAATCAGTCTGCCACCTTTGAGATTATGCCCTTAAGATACCCGATGCTCTTCTCCGCGATCACTTTCGCGCCCGGTGAATAATCGAAGACCTCGGTGCTCAGCCAGCCATGGTAGCCGACCTCGCGCAGCGCGGCGATGATAGGCTCATACTTCACCTCGCCCATGCCGGGGCCGAGAAGGTTGGGGTCGTTGGTGTGAAAGTGGACAAGCCATTCCTTGCTGTCGCGGATGATGTCTGGGATGGACTTGCTTTCATCGCTCATGGCTTTCACGTCGAGATGCAGCTTGCACGCGGGGTGATCCACGGCTTTGCAGAAGTCAATTCCTTCTGCGGCTGTATTAAGAAAATTTGTTTCCTTCCGGGCCAAAGGTTCCATCGCGATAACCGCCCCGTTTTGATGGGCCACTTCCGCGACGCTACGCACCAGTTCCACCGCGCGTTTCATGGAGTCCCTTCGATGCCACTCTGGCGCGATGGTTCGGGCTTTCGGACTGCCCCAGACCATGACCTTGCCACCCAGCGCGCCGCAGATGCGGGCCAGTTGCCGGCCGAATTTCAGCGTGTCTTTATAGAGCATCGGATCGGGAGTCGTGATGCTCAGCCATGCGGGTCTGGTTAGAAGCCAGTGTAGCCCGATGATTTCCAGCCCGAATGACCGGGCGACGCGTGTGAGTCGGACAGCATCTGCAATCGTGAGTTCGCGCGCATCATCCTTCAGCGTGAACGGGGCCAGTTCCAGCCCCTCATAACCGCAGGCGGCGGCATCTTCGCACACCGCTTCAAACGGCGCGTCTCCCCAGTGTTCATTGCAAATGGCAAACCGCATTCGTGGATGTAGGCCAGCGTTTTAGTCAAGGCAACTGTTCAGCCGCGCAGGCACAGCTTTTACTGCCGCTGATGCGGAAACATCTGTCGCCGGTTTGACAATTCATTCTCTGTGGATAGTCTCTCCGCCCTCGCGTTCTGCGCGAGTGAACGGCAGGGTAGCTCAGCGGTAGAGCAGGGGACTCATAAGCCCTTGGTCGGGAGTTCGATTCTCCCCTCTGCCACCATTTTACCGCCGCGAATGACTAGAATAATGACGTTCCGCATGTGGTGAATTACGATTTGATCTCAAAGCTTTCGCTCTCTCGCATGAGGGGTGTTTTTACTGGATGCGCGGGGCTGTTTCTGCTCGCGTTTTTGACCGGATGCCAGACGCCGAATCCTCTCGTGGGTTCGCCGCTGTGGACGCCTTCAGACTCGGTCACGCGTGTGGAAGCGATGTCCATCGCGGATGCATATGCGAAGCATCGGTGGAAAGCCACGGACGCAAATGTGTTTCACGGCAAGGATCAGCAAGGAGTCAGCGTGGACACACCGGATGCGGGCTACAAACCAAAGCAGAGTTTCGCAGGCTGGTGGAAGTCCGGCGAGTGGAACACGGGCGTCCCTTATAAATGGGGTGGCTTCGATACACCCGCAGAGTTCGATGCCTGTGTGAAAAGTTGCATGTATGCGGGCGATGTTTTCACTCCGCAAAAGCGGGAGATGAACAATTCTGCGGTGAGCCAGCATACTGCAGGAGTGGATTGCTCCGGATTCATCTCGCGGTGCTGGCGCTTGTCAGCCCCGTTTTCCACTTATGAAATTCACCAGCTCTGCGAGACCCTGCCGGATTTTGAATCACTGCGCCCGGGCGATGTGGTGAACAAAGAGAACGAACATATTTTACTTTTTGTCGGATGGACCGATTCGGAGCACACACTCATGGATGTCTATGATGTGGGTTGTCCGCCGAACTGGAAGGTGGCGAAACACAATACCTACACGGCGTGGCTGAAGAAGTATGGATACAAGCCGCTGCGCTATAACGGCATGAATGATTGAACTGCGATGTTGCGCGCCGAACTCAGAACGTTGCGCCTGTCCGAGGCGTTTCGAATCGCGCACGGAACCTCCTCCGAGCGCACGGTCTTGAGGGTGCGTCATGGTGATGCGGTGGGAGAGGCCCCCTTTGTTCCCTATTATAAAGAGGAACCTGCGGCCACTCTGCGCTGGCTGCAAAGCCTGGGCTGGAATGGTGGGCCTGCTCCGGCTGAAGGACCGCGCGCCGGACGACTCGCGCTGGATTTGCTATGGCATGACATCATCGGGAAACAGCGTGGCGAGTCATTGGGCGCGATGTGGCGGCTGGATGCGACGAAGTCCCCGCCGGGTTGCAGGTCGTTCAGCATTCCGGTTGATCTGGATACATTCGCGGAAAAAATCCGAAGCGTCTGCCGGCAGTTCCACGTAATCAAACTCAAGCTTGGCAGCGGGAACGTTGCATTCGATGAAGCCATCGTCGCGAAGGCTCGCGAGGCCGCCCCTGATGCAATCATCTTCGCAGATGCCAATGGCGGATGGAGTGTGGCTGAGGCCTTGAGATTGATTCCACTGCTGGCGCGACACGATCTGAAACTGATCGAGCAACCAGTGCATCATGACGGCGGAGTGCAAGCCTGGCGTGAATTGCGCGCGGGGATGTCATCGTGTCCGGTGCCCCTATATGCGGACGAGAGCACGCAGAGTGCGGATGATGTGCGACTCTTCGCGGGCCTGGCAGACGGAGTGAATGTGAAGCTGCTCAAATGCGGCAGCATGGAGCAGGCACGGACCATGATCCGCTTCGCCCGCGATCTGCGTATGAACGTCATGCTCGGCTGCATGATCGAGAGCAGCATTGGCATCACGGCGGCGGCGCATCTAGCACCGCTGGCGGACTGGATTGATCTCGACGGTCACTTGTATGTGGCTGACGATGACTACGAAGGCATTCGCTATGATGCCAATGGTTGTCTGTTGATGCCCGACCGGCCGGGCATCGGAGTGGCTCCAATCAAACACTCGCGGGACGAGTGAAGGCTGGTAGATTCTCCCTTGATGATCGCCATCACCGAACTGCAAACTTTCCTGGCTGATGTGCTTCCGGAAGCCCTGCAACATCTGCGGCGCATGGTGGACATCAACAGCTTCACGACCAATGCGGAGGGCGTGAACCGTGTTGGCAACATCACGGCGGAGTGTTTCTCAGAACTGGATTTCAAGCCGGAGTTCGTCGAGTCGGAAAATCCGGCGCACGGACGGCATTTGATTTTACAACGCGATGCGCACGCGGGAAAACCGGTGCTGCTGGTGACGCATCTTGATACAGTGTTTCCGCCGGATGAGGAATTGCGCCATGATTTTCGCTGGAAGGAATCGCCCGCCGAAGGCCGCATCTACGGGCCGGGCACGGTGGACATCAAGGGCGGCACCGTGTTGATCTGGATGATGCTGCGCGCGCTTCGTGCTCATGCGCCGCGATTGTTTGATGAGACTCACTGGATCATCGCGGCCAATGCCGCCGAGGAAGTGATGAGCGCGGATTTCGCTGTTCGCATCCGCAAGCAATGCCCGGATGGAGCGCGCGCGGTGCTGGTCTTTGAAGGGGGACAAATAAAAGACAGTGATTATCAAATCGTCACAGCGCGCAAAGGCCGCGCGGAGTATCGGATCTCATCGGAAGGCAGGGCGGCTCATGCGGGAAGTTCCCATGCGGAGGGTGTAAATGCGATTGTTTCGCTTTGTGATGCTGTCAAAACGGCGGCCGCGATCACCGATTATGCAGCAGGGCTGACAGTGAACGTGGGGCATATTTACGGCGGGACCGCATTGAACCGGGTGCCGCATGAAGCGATCGCCGAGCTGGAGGTGCGGGCCTATGAGCAGAGTGCCATGCAAAGGGCGCACACCGCGCTCAAGTCACTGGTTGCGAAAAATCCTGTCGCACAAGAAGCGCGGCTCAAGGTGGAGTGCCTGGGCAGGACGCCTGCATGGCCGGCCAGTGAAGCGACGGCTCGCGTGTTTTCCCATTGGGCCGATGCGGCATTGCAACTCGGACTGCGCGCGGTGGCCACCTCACGCGGAGGATTGAGTGACGCCAATTATCTCTGCGGGTTGGGACCGACGCTTGACGGACTTGGTCCCAGCGGGGCGAATGCGCATTGTTCGGAGCACAGCCCGGATGGAAGCAAGGTTCCGGAGTATGTGGACGTGGGATCCTTCGTGCCAAAGGCGGCGATGAACATCCTGGCGCTGAGCCGACTGCTTGCCAGCCGCTAATTCGCGCGACCGAGATAGGTGCCGTCTTCTGTCTTTACGCTGATCTTCTGGCCGGGTCCGATGAAGAGCGGCACTTGAACGCTGAGCCCGGTTTCGGTGATCGCTGCTTTATAGACATTGTTGGCGGAGTCGCCTTTCACGCCTTCAGGAGCTTCGGTGATGGTCATCACAATGGCAGGTGGCAGCTCCAGTGCCGTCGGAACGTCGTCGGTAAAGACGACCATGTATTTCTGTCCCTCGATGAGATATTGAGTGACGGGCTTGATGACTTCCTCGGATAGAGTCACGTCTTCAAAAGACTCCGGGTGCAGGAAGTGGTAACCGTCGCCGTCCTTGTAACTGTATTCATGGGCATCGCGGTTCAGGTTCACGGAATCGAGCGACTCGTTCGAGGTCATGCGCAGATTTTTCACGTTACCGGTGGTCAGGCTGCGGATGGACATCTGGACATACGACGCCATGCGCGGCGGAGTCTTGAGTTCGGTTTCGGTGACGACGCAGACTTCGCCGTTGTAGCGGACGGCGTGTCCTTTGCGGAGATTGATGACGGGAGTGCTTGCCATATATGGAGCGCGTTATTTAAAGACTATTCCAGAGATTGCAAGGCGCAGGTTTACTCTTTCACCCGCTCCATAACGGCGCCAAGCCCCGCGAGCTTTTCATCGAGATGCTCGTAGCCGCGATCAATGTGATAGAGGCGATGGATTTCCGTGGTGCCCTTCGCGCGGAGGGCCGCCAGCACCAGCGCGGCGGACGCGCGAAGGTCGCTGGCCATCACCGGCGCACCGCTGAGTGACTCCACTCCGGTGATGCGTGCCGTGTCGCCATCGAGATCAATGCTCGCGCCCATGCGCTTGAGTTCGGCGACGTGCATGAAGCGCTGGGGAAAGATGGTTTCCTTGATGCTGCTCAGGCCGGGGAGGGTGCAAGCCAGCGCACAAAACTGCGCCTGCATGTCCGTGGGGAATCCGGGATAGGCGCGCGTGGTCAGATGGAAGCCGCGCAACGATGTGCCTGGCAGCACGGTCACGGAATCCTTGGTGGAACTGATGTCAAAACCTGACGCTGCAAGGGTGTCCATGGTCGTTTTCAAATGCGCGGGAATAACCCGGCGCACCATCACGCCTTCGCCGCAGATGGCTCCAGCCACGAGAAACGTTCCGGCCTCAATGCGATCCGGAATGACGGTGTGCTCCGCGCCGTGCAGTTCTTTCACGCCTTCGATGACGATCTTCGTGGTGCCTGCGCCTTCGATCTTCGCGCCCATCTTGATGAGGAAATGGGCGAGGTCTTCCACTTCGGGTTCTGCCGCCGCGCCCTCGATGATGGTGGTGCCCCTGGTCAGCACAGCGGCCATCATCACGTTGTCGGTGCCGAGCACCGTGGAGCCGAATTTGCCGAGCAGATTCATCGAGCAACCCTTCAGCGCTTTCTTGGCTTCGATGTGGATATTGCCCCCGTCCATCTTCACTTCCGCGCCGAGGTATTCCAGTCCCTTCAGGTGCAAGTCCACGGGCCGGTCGCCGATGATGCAGCCGCCCGGCATGGAGACTGTGGCCTTGCGCAAGCGCCCGGTGAGCGGTCCCATCACACAAACGGACGCGCGCATCTTGCGCACCAGATCATAAGGTGTATCGGAGATGATCTTCTCCGCCTTGATGTGCATGGTGCCACTGGCGCGCTCCACTTCTGCGCCCAGCTCGCGCAGAATTTGCAGCATGTAATTGGTATCGCTCAAGTCCGGCACGCGACGGATGACACACTCGTCCGCCGTGAGCAGCGTGGCCGCGAGAATGGGCAGCGAGGAATT
>JAYVZW010000107.1:0-2328 GCA_043783015.1 Verrucomicrobiota bacterium | reverse complement strand
ACGAATGAACAAGTTGATCCTGTGAAAAATCCCGCCAACGGTGGAAGTCCAAAGCCGCGCATCCCACATAAAGAGCCCGCGGGCGGCACGGCTTCGCTCGACGCAGCCGGGAAAAAAAGGCAGCCGCTGTTTCGCAAGTTTTTAAACCTCCTCGGGCCGGGCCTAATCACCGGCGCTTCTGATGATGACCCCTCGGGCATCGCCACTTATTCGACCGCGGGTGCGTCGCTCGGTTTTTCGACCTTATGGACTGCGCCCGCCACGCTTCCGCTTATGGCAGTAATCCAATACACCTGTGCGAAAATCGGCATGGTCAGCGGCAACGGCCTTGGAACGGTGTTGCGCAAACATTATTCCCGGTGGGTGCTCTATCCGGCGATGCTTTGCCTCATCATCGCCAATACGATCAACGCCGGGGCGGACATGGCGGCCATCGCGTCGGCTTTCCAGCTTATGATTCCTGTCCCAACGATCGTCCTGCTCATTCCTATCGCAGGGATCGTCGTGGCCCTTCAGATCTGGGGCAATTACCGGCTGATAGCGAACATCTTCAAATGGCTGACGCTCTCACTGTTCGGTTACATCGGTGCTGCCCTTCTGGCACGGCCAAATATCCGCGAAGTAATTCATGGCACATTCATTCCGCATTTGGAATTCAATCACGAGTTCCTCACCACACTTGTGGCGATCCTTGGGACGACAATCTCACCTTACCTATTCTTCTGGCAAGCCAGTCAGGAAGTTGAGGAAGAAATCAGCGCCGGGCGGGTGACGGAGCATGAGCGGAAGGGTGCGACCGACAGGGAACTGAAATACGCCGCACTCGATGTGAATCTGGGAATGTTATTTTCCAATGTCGTCTTTTATTTTGTCATTCTCGCGGCTGCGGCCACGCTCCATGCAAATGGGCAGACCCACATTGAGACGGCCACGGATGCCGCCAAGGCGCTGGAACCGCTCGCCGGAAAAGGCGCGTTCCTGCTCTTCGCCCTCGGAATCATAGGCTCTGGATTCCTTGCCGTCCCAGTGCTGACGGGCTCCACGGGATACGCGGTTTGTGAGGCCTTGGGGTGGAAACACGGACTGGATAAGAAGCCGCACCATGCAAAACGCTTCTATGCCATCATCATCGCCTGCACCCTCGTTGGCGTAGCGATCGATTTGATCGGCATCAGCCCGATGCGTGCGCTATTTCTGACTGCCGTCCTCAACGGCATTCTCGCTCCGCCGCTCCTGGTTATCATCATGCTCGTGGCGAACAATAGGGAGGTCATGGGGAAAAGGACAAATGTCTGGTGGCTCAATGCTCTCGGCTGGCTTACTGCCGCGATCATGTTTGCCGCGGCCATCGCGATGTTCGTGATATAGTCCAGTGGAGCATCGCCGTGTCGCTTATCAGTCATGATGGTCACTTAATTCTTGAAAATGATGCGCCGCCAGCTTACAGGCAACCAAGCTGGCAGGAGAATTCACCGAACTATGTCCGAGAAAATCAAAATCCGTTGGTTGAAAAAGCCGGAGGCTGACGACTATCCGGCTGCCTTTTCATACCTTACCCTTGTCTATGGAGCCAAAAGGGCGGGGGCATTCGTAAAACACCTTCGCCATTCGCGCATCTCACACTTCAAAGCCAAAGACATTTTCAGGGCGTCCGGCCTTCCTTTGCTCAGCATTCGCAACAGCCACGTCAAAACCGATCGCATCAAAGTCAAAAGGGGATGCAAAATGGTTCCGCTGCTGCTGGTCCGGGATTCCATGCACGGCAAAATCGTCATTGCGGATGGTTATCATCGCCTATGTGCGGTGTATTCTTGCGATGAAGATGCCGTGATTCCGTGCCAGATCGTTTGATGGGATGATTGCCTATGGAAAAGATGGGGTGTAATTCGCTCAGCCTTGCAAGCAGGGCCAGGCACACCCATCTGATTTCGCAATCCTCCACATCTCTGCGGGCAAGGGTGATCGAACGTTCGCCGTCCTTGGCTCGGTGCAGATAGTTCTGGCGTGGGGCAAGGAGCGCAGCAAAAAATCCATGAACGCGGAGAATCCCGGCAATATCCCCGGGTGGATCACCGAGTTCGACAGGGCCGTTCGCGGCCTTCCGCGTTCCGCACTGTGAGGGGATCTCTTCGTCAGCCGAGTTTGGAACGTGATGAACTAATCGCAGATCGCACCATGCGATTACTCCTATCACTTAGAGCCTGTCATACACTTTGATAGTGCGCGGTGCTGAGGGCCAAAGGCCCGCATCCATCCCAGCCCAGGGCAACGCCCTGGGTAGCTGACATTGTAAAAGCAAAGAGCTGAAAGCCCGTCCCATCGCTGAAG
>JAYVZW010000106.1:0-20953 GCA_043783015.1 Verrucomicrobiota bacterium | reverse complement strand
CCTTTGTGTGGACCGCCAAAGCCACCGACATCCTGGCCAAAGTCACCCGAGCCCGTCAAAAACTTCATTGTTACACCAATAAGCGCGCACTACACTAGATTCCGCTGGTTCTGCATCTCCGCGTCAGAGAGTTGACGTTTAGCACGCAAAATAACTAGAGCCTCTCGAACATTCTCCTGCCAATTCCAGATCGCCGCTCGAGAAATTGGATTCGGAACGCCTTGCTAGCGTGTATCAAGTGTCACCTGCACGATACCATATCCACCGGGCATAAGCGGATCATTTTCATCATCATCACTCCATAGGGGTTTTGACCATCTTGCTTGGCTATTTGGAGGGCGTTCAAAAAACTGATTGTAACGGGATATAGGTCCATTGTAGTCAGCTGACTCAGATTTGGCAATTGCATAGAGGAACCAAAGATTATCATTAGGCCCAGCGTTCTGCAAACTTTCGATGAACGTCCTACACCTAGGGGGGGCTGGGTTGCGCCCTCCTATGCGAAATCGTATTGTTTGTGGGGCCAGCAACTGAGTTTGACCCTTCATGATCTTGTAGGTGAGGACAGCTTCACCACCGAAGAATGGTTCGTTGGCGTAAGACTCCCATATTCGCCAAGTATCCCCATTCACTGCGTCTGCCGTCAGTTCGACACGATCTTCCTGTGTATTTAATCTAGGCTTTGCGCCGTTTCCACGCACATAATTGACTTCCAGCTTTGCTTGCAGCGATAGATCCTGAGGCAACCCAGGCGCTCTCAGTTCAAGCTGTGGCATACGCGGTGATGAATCTGTTTCTGACGCATGTGCCTCGATCCAAGCGATGTTGTTATCTGCCATCTGCTGCGCTGTGTTCCAGTGCGTAATGGTGACATCATCGTCCGTGTTGGCGTGGTCTTTGATGTCCATTAACTCAATCGGCGCGAGGTGCACATTTTTGATGGGCGCACCGTAGGTGTTGTTACCCTTTGAATTGAAGGCGATCCAGAGTTCGCGTGCGGGTGCGTTCTTCGGATGAAGGTCCAGATATTTTACAGTGAAGACGAGGGCTTTTGGTTTCCAGTTATTTTTGTCCGCCGCAGAGAACGGGACTGGATGATCCTTCAGAAAAACCCTTGCGGTATCTCCCGGCTTCTGGGTGTAGGCCATGGCAGTGTATTCATTCTCACCAGCGTCCTTATTGCTTCGGCCCAAGTCCTTCCAAGAGAGCACGAAGGTCGCGGATGATCCCTCCTTGTCCAGACCAGCAACCACTTGGAGCTTGATGCCGTGACTGCCTTTGCTGGCGTCCAGTTCCACAAACTATTCTCCGCCAGCTTTCCAGACTTCCATCTGGGTGCCTGCAAAGACCTTCCATTCGTCCAGTGCACCATTGTTAATGTATTTCCACTCAAACCCGCCGCCCTTATAATCTTTTTTGCTGCTGAAGTCTTTCCATCCGACATCGGCTACTTTGAAATTTCCAATATCGGCAGGCTTGGTTCCCTGAGTTGGAACTGGGGCTTTCGTTGCAACCTTGGCCAGCGGGGCTGCTTTGGCTGCGACCTTGACGGGCGGAGCTGGAACTTCTGGGTCAACTGGCGCAAATGGATGGAGATTGAAATGATATTTTTCAGCGTTGGCGAGTCCGCTATTGTTGTAGTCGGCATTCGCTACGGCGGGATCGGTAATGCTCAATCCGTAGTGGAGTTACCACACATCTGGGATGCCATCGTTGGGGGTGCTGGCAGCCAGCTCCTGCTGGGTGTATTGGTTGGGGTCAAAGAGGGGGACATCCGCTGGCACGGTGGAACTCGCGCCGGTCAAGACTGGAACCAGCGTAAACCCAGCACCGAGAGCAAGCAGAGCAACGCGATGAGCACAGCCTGGCTCTGAGCGCGGATGGATCGGGGATAATTCACAGGGAAGTTCATAAAGCGTTGGCGCTGGGGATGAATGGGCTGTCTGTCGGGCAATTTATATTATTGGTCTAGCAACTCATGGGCCAAAACGTTTAATTCCAATGGAGCGGCTTGATGTCGCGCTAACTTGCGCTTCCCGTTTTCAAAATCAAAATTGTATTCTAAAATGCTGCGTGACTAATTATTTGAAATGCCTCTTGGTGTTGGTGCTCTTGGCCGCGCGCGTGGCGTTGGCAGCCGTTGAGCCTGCGCCCTCGGATTTGCAATTAAATGTGGATGGCGCAAAAACTGCCGAAGCTCATGCGCACTTTCTCACGGCACGAATGCAAGAGGATGCGGGCCAGATGCGCGAGGCGCTGGGGCATTATCTGGAGGCATTGAAATCAGACTCCACGAATGCAGAGCTTTTGGAGAAGACCGCCGGGATCGCCGCAGACTATGGCAGTGTAGAACAGGCACTGGGCATTTTGCGCGATGCTGTGAAATCGCCCGCGGCCACTGCGGAGCTTTATGCCGTCTTCATCCATTTCTGTGCCACACATTCGGGTGAAAAAAACTCGTTGCTCAAAGTTGCGAACGATCTGGTGAATGAAGCGCTCAAGCGGTTCCCGAAGGATGCTGCTACTTATGAAACAGCCGTTGATTTTCACCTTACACAAGGACGGCGGGCCGAGGCCGTCCTGGTCATGGATAAGGCAGCGAAACAGGATGTGAAAGACGCGGAATTCTGGCTGCGAATCGGGCGGGTGGCCGAGGATGTCTGGCCGCTGGCTGATGCGGATTTTCGTGTCGAGCATCTCAAGAAGGTTAATCCATTCATCGAGCGCGCACTACTGAATGCCAAGGTGCAGAACAATGAGGACGCAACATTGCAAGTGGCGGATTATTATCTTCTGAGCAACCAGCTTGCGCTGTCCGCGTCGGTTTGTGAAAGCCAGGTGAAACGCAACGGCAGCCTGGATGCGCGCAAACGATTGATCCGTCTTTACGAAGCCATGGAAAGACCGGAGGAGTCGTTCAAGGCGCTCGAGGAACTCGTGAAAGCCTTCCCGCTGGATGTGGAGCATCGCAAAATTCTCGCTAGCCACTATGTGCAAATGCGCGACATCGACAAGGCCGTCGCGCAACTCGAGGCCGCATTGCAAGCGGGAGGTGGCGGCCTGCAGGATTATATCCAGCTCTCGAATCTGATGCGGCTGACCAAGCAGCCCGAGAAATTTCTGCAGTTCGCGCAGCGTGCCGGAAAGCTGTTTCCCGGCGAACCACGGGTGATGTATTTCCAGGCGTTGGCGCACACGCAGCTCAAGCAATACGCGGACGCCGCGAAGCTGTTCGACCGTGCGGGATCACTGGCGGAAACCAGGTGCCCGGAAATCCTTGATGACGCCTTCCACTTCGCGCACGGTGTGGCGCTGGAGCGCGACGGGCAATTTGAAGGGGCCGCGAAGCAGTTTGAAAAAAGCATTGGTCTGACTCCGGTTGATGAGCTGGCCCGCGCGGCTGGCACCATGAATTACCTCGGCTACATGTGGCTGGAGCGCGGCGAGCATCTCGACAAAGCCGAGGAACTCATCCGCAAAGCCATCGAACTTGATCCGGACAATGCCGCCTATCTGGACAGCATCGGGTGGCTGCATTTCCGCACGGGAAAATTTGAGGACGCGCTCAAGGAACTGCTCAAGGCCGAGTCGATGCTCAAGGATGTGGAGTCCGAGGACGCGGAAATTTTTGATCACATCGCGCAGACTTACGACAAGCTCAACCAGCGTGCCAAGGCCGAGGAATATTGGCGCCGCGTGCTCGATCTTAAGCCATCTGATGAAAAGATTGTGCGCCGCGTGGAAAAATCATTGGGGTTGGAGGGCGACGGGTCGCCGGAAAAAATTGCGCCCCAGACTTCCGTGAAATAAAGAAATGCCCGATGACCGTCACTCCCATTGAAATCGTTGCGAGCACCTTTTTCGCGCTGGCTGTGCTGCACACGTTTTCCGTCAAACGCTTTGCGCACTGGGCGCATTTGCAGCCGAAGGGTTCCATTAAAGAAAACCTGCTCCACTTTCTGGCGGAAACGGAAGTGGTGTTTGGCCTTTGGGCGGCGGCGTTATTTGTCGGCATTGCCGGCGTAAAAGCCTCGGTCAACGAAGCCGTAAAGCACATTGAAAGCTTGAACTTCAACGAGCCGAAGTTTGTATTCTTCATCATGGTCGTCGCCGCCACGCGTCCCGTGATAAAGCTGGCGGAGAGCCTCATCTCGCTCGTCGCACGTCTGCTGCCGATGTCGCAGAGCCTGGCGTTTTACTGCGCGGCCTTGTCGGTGGGCAGTCTTCTTGGTTCGTTCATCACCGAGCCTGCGGCCATGACGCTGCTCGCCATTGTGTTGAAGCGTCGCTACTTTGATCGCGGGATCGGTTTGAAGCTCGCGTATGCCACGCTGGGACTGTTGTTTGTGAACGTGTCCATCGGTGGCACGCTCACTCACTTCGCCGCGCCTCCGGTGCTCATGGTGGCGTCGAAGTGGAACTGGGACACGCTGTTCATGCTGACGCATTTTGGCTGGCGCGCGGCGGCGAGCTGCCTGGTTTCCACGGCGCTGGTGGCATTTATTTTTCGCAAGGAGCTGAAGTCCGTCCAATATGCGCCGACTCCCAGCCCCGCCATACCCGTCTGGCTCACGGTCACGCATCTGGGCTTCCTTGGGGCCATCGTGGGGTTCGCTCATCACCCGGATGTGTGTTTTGGTGTGTTCACGCTTTTCCTGGGCATCGTGACGGCCACCCGTGAGTTTCAAGACAGCCTGAAATTGCGTGAAGGGCTGCTCGTCGGATTTTTCCTTGCCGGACTCGTCACGCTCGGTTCTCTGCAGTCCTGGTGGCTGCAACCGCTCATCGCGGGCATGAATGGGGCGACGTTATTCTTCGGCGCCACCGGGTTGACCGCACTCACCGACAATGCCGCGCTGACCTATCTCGGCACTCTTGTCACTAACATCACGCCTGAGTTGCAATACGCCCTCGTAGCCGGAGCTGTCACTGGCGGGGGCCTCACCGTCATTGCCAATGCCCCCAATCCTGCCGGGATCGGCATCTTGCAAACATCCAGGGTTTTCCTCAATCAAGGCATCAGTCCCCTGGGTCTGTTCCTTGGCGCGCTGCCGCCGACTGCGGTGGCGGTGCTGTTTTTTTGGGTGCTGCGATGAGCACAGCAGCGGATGCAAGCCGTCGGCGAGCGATTAGCTTCCTAATCTCTTCCGCCCACAGAACGAGGCTTGAAACCTCTCCGCACAAACCACATTTCCAAACTCAGTAAAGTCAGCATGCTTAAAGCCATGCTTTTGCCCGATGGCACGGATTTGATCTATATAGTCCAGATCAATCTCTCCGACGTGATGCCCATCAATGCCTTCCAGTGTTTTCAACACCGTCTCCGCAAGACACGCGAACGTCGCATCCCGCCCTGTGCGCATATCGAACTTCACCTTGACGCCGGGAGTCTTCGCCAGCGAGCCATCAATGCAAATGAGGTCCGGCCTTTCGTTCAAGAGCTTGGGATCAATGCTCGACGGTTGCGCGATGTCGTAAATGACGGCATGTGGCTTCAGTGTCTGTGATTGAATGAACGGGCCTGGATTGCTCGTCGCGGAAACAACAACATCGGCTAAACGGATGGAGTGAATGTCACCACTCGCCCGCACACGATCACCCAGTTGGTGACGCAGTTTCTCCAGTTTCGTCGGACTTCTTCCGATCATGAGCAAATCGTGCTGCGCGGCAAGTGACCGGCACACCGCTGAACCGATAATGCCATAGGCCCCGATCACGGCGATCAACGGTTTCTTCAAACCAGTCATCAATAATACCTTCTCAATTCCTTCGAGTGCAATCACTGTGGCGAAAGCATCGCCATGCGTGATTCTGGCTGTGATTCCAGGTTGTTCCACG
This sequence comes from Verrucomicrobiota bacterium, assembly GCA_043783015.1. Lineage (GTDB taxonomy): Bacteria > Verrucomicrobiota > Verrucomicrobiia > Verrucomicrobiales > Verrucomicrobiaceae > VFKE01. Next base: position 15,115 of record JAYVZW010000106.1, on the reverse strand, counting down.
AGCCATCGGCCACCATTCGTTGCCGAGACTGTGAGCGCCCCCAGGCCAATCACACCAGCATCAAGACGAGACTGGGCAAACCGCGCCGCCCGCAAAATGCGGCTTCGTGCAGCCGCGACAACACTTCGCTTATCAGAGATAATCTGGTGCGGTTTCAACAATACACCGAGCAGATAGAGCATCGCGCCATTGGGAAGCTTCACTTGATCACAAAGCGTAAAGCCCATGCGACCAGGGAGCCTGCTCAGCGTAAAATCAGTCCAACTGGCCGGGAAGAATTTCGACAACTTAAACCGCTGATCAATGTCCTGCTGATCGCGGGAATGAATAAGAAAGACAGCATTCTTCCCTACACTTGTTTGGGAATGGTGGGAGTGGTGCCCATTTATTTTTGAATTCATCCGGTGTCTCAGTGGTGGGTCTTAAAAACTCGCCACCGAGTCGAGGCAGTCCGGCCTACCGTGCCGTGTTGTTCCTGCCTTCTTCCGGTGACCGGAGAGTTTAGAAGCTGCCACTAGACAACCGCGACGGCCTTTAAGCCGTGAGGCTCTGGACATTCGCCGTCGCCTCCCGGCCATTTTACTGGTCGTGAAGCGACGTGTTTGCGGCACACATCAGCCGCTAGTGGACAGGATTCTAAAGCCCCGGCTCAGGTCTCCCCGAGCGCCTTTATGCTAGGCAACGACTCATGGATGTAAAGAGTAAACTTTGGCTTCTTCAAGCCACTGCGCGCCCTGCGGGATGCTCTCTGCGCCTGCCAACCCGTCATTGACGTTCAAACGCGGGAGCGATAATGAAGCGTCATGCTTCTGGAGCAACATCCCAATTTACTCGCTCTCTCGGCCAGCGACATGCAACACTTGGCAGATGAACTGCGCGAACAAGCCAGGCTCAAGGAACGTGAGCGTCAGAAAGCATGGCTCAATGAAGCCATTCAGAAGGGGCTGGATGACATCCGTGCGGGCCGCACCGTGAGCACTGAGGAAGCCATGGCACGCCACGATGCTCATCGGAAGGAATGGCTGTCCCAGAGAGCGACGTCATGAATGCCTGCCGGCTTTCTGATGAAGCGACTCAGGACATTAACGACATCTGGACTTACATCGCTGCCGACAATCTTGCTGCAGCGGATCGCTTGGTGAGAGACATCCGCAATGCCAGCGCGATGCTTGCGGAGAGTCCGACTCCCGGCCATTTCCGGCGCGACCTCACAAGTTTAGCGGTTCGTTTTTACACGGTCAGGAAGATTTACCTTATCGTGTATGAACCGGAAACAAAGCCACTCGTGATTGCAAGAGTGCTGCATGGAGCGAGGCATGCGGCGGATATATTGAGGGCGTGATCTTTTTCCCTCGCGCGCGCCGCGCATCTTGCTAGTTTGCGCGCCCTATGTTACGCGCAGGCATCGTCGGTCTCCCCAACGTCGGCAAATCCACTCTCTTCAATGCGGTCACCCGCACCCGGAAAGCGGAGGCGGCGAACTATCCGTTCTGCACCATCGAGCCGAATCAAGGCGTGGTCATCGTGCCGGATGAACGGCTCGCCGTGCTCAGTAAAATGAGCGGCTCCCAGAAGCTCATCCCCGCAGCCATTGAGTTTGTGGACATCGCCGGACTGGTGAAGGGCGCGAGCAAGGGCGAGGGACTTGGCAATAAATTCCTCAGTCATATCCGCGAAGTGGACGCCATCGTGCATGTCGTGCGCTGCTTTGAGAATTCCGACATCACCCATGTCAGCGGCGACATTGACCCGGTGCGCGACATCGAGATCATCAATACGGAACTCATTTTCGCGGACATGGACAGCGTGGCCAAACGCCAGCAGCGAGTGGAACGGGATGCCAAGCGCGGTATCAAGGAAGCACAGGCGGAACTGGCCCTTTGCGAAAAACTTACACCGCATCTCGACGCGGGAAAACCGGCCGTCACGCTCGAACTGAGCGACGATGAATCCAAGCTGCTCAAGAGCTTCTTCCTGATCAGCGCAAAGCCGTGTATTTATGCGTGCAATGTCTCCGAGGACGAACTCGCTACAGCCGCGAATGAGCCGGACAAGCATCCGCTCGTCAGCAAAGTCCGCGAATACGTCAGTCACGCGCACGCCGCATCCGCCGTGGTCATCAGCGCTAACATTGAGAGCGAGCTGACGGATTTGTCCGAAGAAGAAGCGGCGCAATATCTTGCCGATCTCGGCGTGAAAGACAGCGGCGTCTCCCGCTTGATCAAGAGCGTCTATGAACTCCTCGGTCTGCAAACTTATCTCACCACCGGCGAGAAGGAGACGCGCGCCTGGACCTTCACCAAAGGCATGAAAGCCCCGCAAGCCGCCGGCGTCATTCACAGCGACTTCGAGCGCGGATTCATCGCGGGCGAAATCGTTCCCTTCCACGATCTCTCGGAACTCAGTTCCTATGCGAAATGCCGCGAGAAAGGCAAGCTGCGCATCGAGGGCAAGGAATACGTCATGAAAGATGGCGACGTGGTGGAGTGGCGGTTCAATGTGTGAGTCCTGAGTTCGGTGTTCACGCTTCAGCGTGTCAGGCAATACGGGAGATCATCACGCTAAAGCGTGAACACCGTGCGTAATCTGAAAAAGTTTTGAGAAGACTTGCGCTTGCGCTGTCTCATACGAACTGTGCCACGCCTTTTGCCGTCATGTTGAAACCCAAATTCTTCCTTCCCGCTGCGCTTCTCGCCCTGTCCGGCGTCACCTTTGGCCAGCAATCTTCTGAAAAAGCCCCGGATGCAGCTCCGGTTCCTGTGGTGGCCGTCGTCCCGGACGTGGTGCCCGCATCTTGGGAAAGTATCGTGCGCATTGAGGCATCCTTCCTCATCCCCGATTATCGCACGCCCTGGCATGCGGGCCAGCCCACGGGCGGCTCTGGCACCGGCTGGCTGGTGGGCAAAAACAAATTCATCACCAACGCCCACGTCATCAGCAACAGCACCAAGCTGGTCATCCGGCTCATGGACAATCCCGAGCCGTTTGAAGCGCGCATTCTTTTCATCGCCCATGATTGTGATCTCGCGATGATTGAGGCGGTTAATCCCAAGCCCTTTGAAAAACTCAAGCCATTGGAAGTTGGCAGTGTGCCGAAGCTAAACACTGAGGTCACCGTTGTGGGATATCCGATCGGCGGCGAGCGAGTAAGCGTGACGCGCGGTGTGGTCTCCCGCATCGATTTTCAGGGCTACTCGCACAGCGGCATTGACCAGCATCTGGCCATCCAGATTGACGCGGCGATCAATCCCGGAAACAGTGGCGGCCCCGTGCTTCAGGAGCGCAAAGTAGTTGGCGTGGCCTTTCAGGGCTACAGCGGCGCGGTCGCGCAGAACGTCGGTTACATGATCCCCACGCCTGTCATCGGACGCTTCCTGAAGGACGTGAGCGATGGGCACTATGATCACTACACGGACATTGCCGTTTCGCATTTCCCCATTGAGAATCCAGCACAGATCAAGGCCCTGAAACTCGATGACAATGGCATTGGCGTGATGGTCAGCCGCGCGGAAAGCGCCGGGGCGGCCAGCGGCAAGCTCAACACGGGAGACGTGATCCTCGCGATTGATGGAAACCCCGTCTTCAACAACGGCCTCATCAAAGTGGACGGCGAGATGATGGATATGAATGAAATCGTCGAGCGCAAGTTCGCCGGGGACAACATCACGCTCGACATCCTCCGCGATGGCAAAAAGGACAAGGTGGACATCACGCTGAAACGCTTCCTGCCTTACCTCACCATGGGCGAGCAATATAACCAGCGTCCGCGCTATGTGCTCTTCGCGGGTATGCTCTTTCAGCCGATGGATCGCAATCTCATGGAGGCCCACAGCATCCGCGACCCGCTCGTGAGCTACACCTTTGACAACTATCTCAGCAAGGAAATCTACAAGGAGCGCCCCGAGGTGGTCATCCTCACCTCCATCTTGCCTGACGAGGTCAACAGCTACCTGCAGGGCTTCCAGCAAAGCATCGTGGACGAAGTCAACGGCGTGAAAATCAAGACCCTCAAGGATGTGGCCGAGGCGCTGAAAAAAAAGGAAGGCGACGGCAAGTTCATCGTCATCAAGCTGCTGGAAAAGAACCGCCCGTTGGTGCTCAAGCGCGAGCTGGCCGAAGCCGCCCACAAGCACATCATGGAAACCTATCGCGTTGAGGAGGACAATTATCTCGGCAACGAGTGAGGCCCCGAATCCCGTTCCGTCATGATTCTCACCCCTTTCATCAACATGAAAAAAATTATCATCGCCCCCCTGCTGCTCACTTTGATTGGCGGCGCTTTGTTTGCGGAAAAGAATGCCGCTCCGGCAGCCGAGTCCGCGAGCAACACCTCCCTGCTCAAGGTCAATGTCACCATGCAGCCCTGGAACCAGCGCATCCCCTGGCAGAAGACTTCCCCCAGTTCGCGTCGCGGCCTCGGCGTTTTGCTGGAAGGCAATCACATTCTCGTCACCGCGCAGATGGTCGCGGATGCCACTTACATCGAGCTGGAAAAAGCTGAATCCGGCAATCGTCTGGCCGCCAGGGTCAAGGCCGTGGATTACGACGCGAACCTCGCCCTGCTGGAGCCGGCCCAGGCTGTGGACGGATTTTTCTCCGGCCTCAAACCGATGGCTGTGGAAACTAATGCGCGCATCGGCGATGCCCTTCACGCGTGGCAGCTCGACCGCGCGGGCGAGTTGATCCTCACGCCTGTGACCATTAACAAAATCCTCACCAGCCGTTACGTGCTGGAGACCAGTTTTTTCCTGGTCTATGAAGCCATTGGCATCATTCGCAGCGAGGCCAACAGCTTCACGCTGCCCGTCATCAAGAACGGCAAGCTCGCCGGCCTGCTACTGAACTATGACTCCAAAAACCAGTCCGCCAGCGTGCTGCCCGGCCCCATCATCGCGCATTTCCTCAAGGACATGGCCGACGGAAATTACCAGGGCTTCCCCAGCCTCGGCGTGGAATATCAGCAGACGCTCGATGAACAGTTCCGCGAATACCTCGGCATGACCAAGGGTCAGAATGGAGTCTTTATTAGCAACGTCGCCAAGGGTGGCTCCGCCGAGAACATCGGGGTCAAGGAAGGCGACATCATTCTGGAAATGAACGGCCATCCCGTCGATGCCCGGGGCGACTACAAGGACACGCAGTTTGGCCGGCTGAACATGAGCCACATTGTGCGTGGCCAGGCCTTTGTCGGAGATACGGTGAAAATTAAAGTCCTCCGCGAGGGCAAGGAGCAAGTGCTCGCCGGCAAACTCACGCGCAAGGCGGCCAAAGATTTCGTCGTTCCGCCCTACCTCTTTGACAAGGGATCAAACTTCCTTGTGATGGGTGGACTCATCTTCCAGGAACTCAGCCTGCCCTTCCTGCAAAGCTTCGGGGCGGAATGGGAAAGCAACGCCCCCTTGCGCCTCATCTTCATCGCCCGGCACACAGATGAATATGAAAAACAAGGCAAGAAAAAGATCGTCTTCCTCGCCGGCACCTTGCCCACCCGCAGCACTCAAGGCTATGAACGACTCGGCGGACTCATCGTCACTCAGGTCAACGGCAAGCCCATCAACGATCTCTCCGATCTCGATAACGCCTTCAAGCAACCCCAGGACAGTCTCCAAAAAATTGAGTTCGAAGAGGCCCCCAAAGTCATCTGGCTGGACACCTTCATGGCCGAAAGCGACAACACAAAATTGCTCGGCGGCGCTTACCGGCTTGGCACTTTGAAACGGATTGAGTAGGCGAGGCTAAGAAACTGAATGTCACCATTCAGCTCGGCGGAATGGGCGCGTCACCGTTCGCGGGGCTGGGGGTGGGTTCATTTGAACCCGGCGCGGGAATAATTGATGGCGATGGAAGCGACCTGACACTTGCGGGTGGTGGTGCTGGCTCAACCGCAGGCGCTGGAGCAGGCGCGGGAGCTTGCCCCGCGCGGATGTCCGGTGACTTTGGCCCGGACAACATGGCATCGGCCATACCAACCCAGCCGGTTTCGCTGCCGCGCTGGATTTGGACACGTGCTTTGTAAGGCGATGTTCCAGGGTCGAGTTCCAGCATTTGCATGCCGCTTGATTTGTCGAGCGTGGAACTGACTTCGAGAACTTGCGATGTGGCCTTGTCCATCACGACGGCTATTTTTCGTCCGTCGATTTCGTAGATGCCGACCAATGTGAGGCCATCGGCGAAAGATGGCCCGGTGGCTGGTGGCTTGGGCAGCGAGCGTGAGGTGAAGAGCGATTTCTCCCAGAGCGGGCTGAAGTGTTCCAGCTCCGGGTGTTTCACGGGGGAACTGGCTGCTGCCGCGTCCGCCTTGATGTCTTCGCCGAATGAGGAGGCAAGGCAAACCAGGGCCGCCGCCATGCCCAACATCGCGCGATGGCGATGCAGTCTGGAATCGCTGATGTAAGGCGTGGGCTTCATGGCTGGTTGAATTCTGTGAGCCGCGGGGTGGTCGCTGCTTCGATATAAAAATGCGTGATCTGGGCCTCACAGTTTACCGTCTTGGTGTCGCTTACCGGTGTGATCTGCAAGTGGGTGACACCGAGAAAACTGCCCGGTTTCTGCAAGGCATGAAGCCAGGTGAAGAGTTGTTTTTCGTTCACGGAGTTAATGGTCAGCTTGACTGATGTCTGGCTGAAATAATGCGGAACGGTTTCACCTTCCGGCATCTTGAGGTCTTTGACGAGTTCACGATTGCCCAGCACCAGCCCTGCTGCTTGCGCTTCGGACTGGATGATGTCGAGAAGCTTGGAGGATGCTTCCTCATGCGAGGCCCGGGTGGGGACATGTGCGTGCAGCCATTCGCTGCGCTGCTGCCATTGCGCGCCCTGGGCGATGTTTTCTTTCATCTTTGCGACCCGGAGCCGGAAGGTCTCGTTGTCGGACTTGATGGAGAGATAGGACTTGAGCGAGACCGTCAGCAGGCTGCTGCCGGCGATGACCGCGAAGAGAGCCAGGAAGACGACCAGCAGTGTTTTTTCGCGCGGCTTCATGGCTTGCTGTCTCCTTTCAATTCAAAGGACGCCGAGTTGTCGCCGGCGATGGCGGGTGGCGCGGCATCGAATTTGCAAAAGGCCAGCGCGGGCAGGCTGCGCATTTCCTGAACATACATGAGCGCTTGAGCCGGGGTGGCGGTGCGCCCGCGGAAAACAATATGTTCGGGTGTGGCTTCAAAATGGGTGAGCGACACTTCCGAAGACGAAGGCGGCTCCATGCCATGAAGCAAGATCTCCATCGGTGAACGCGAGGGATCGACTGCCACGGCGACTTCTTCCCATTCGCGCTTCTGCTGTTCCACGCGCGATGCCTTGGGCGTCAGGGTGGCTATTTCATCCAGCCAGGCGGAGCGAGCGCGTGAAGCCCAGAAGGCCAGCCCGGCGATGGTGGCGATGACCAGGGCGGCGGCGGCGGCGAATGAAAGGGCGACCAGGCGTTTTTTTCTGCGCAGTTCCTGCCGGGATTTTTCAACGGCTACATCCCGTGGCATGACGGTGCTGCCGCCTTGCAATGGAAGGCGTGGAGCGGGCCGGTCAAGTCGGCGGACTTGCAAGCCGGTGAGCTTGCTGACGGAATTCGCATCGCCTTCGCCCATCCAGAGGACGATGCCTGAAACGTCGAAAACGACTTTTTGGAACACGAGTTGCACGCAGATATTGAGCACCTCAGTGATGGCGTTTTCATCTAGGGTCGGGGCGCAGAGCGCGCTGTAATAGACGAGTTGGGGCCCCTGTGTGACCGCCATGGCCAGACGGCCAAGTTCACGCCAGATGAGAATCGAGTCCGGAGGCGGATTCAATAATGCGGGAGCGAGGATGGAGGAATCTGGAAGCCGGTTGAACTGCGTGAGCGAGGGGCCGTGATCTCTGGCCGCAACAATGCGAACCAGGCTCGCGCCGTCTTTCTGCGCCAGGGTGGTGACTTCCATCATGTTCCCTGATGACGGGGCGCGGACACCCACGCGCTCGAGATAGAGCTCGGCCATCGGGCGCAGTTGTGCATCGCCTGCGCCTTGGAACCAGGCGGGCAGAACCCAGACTCGGGCGGCGGGCATGGCGAGCACACGCCGGGAATTGCCAGCGGGGAATGAACCGGCTTCCAGAGGAAAGCTTTGCTGCAAAACGAACGCACCGGTTTCATCACCGGTCCAGAGTTCCCAGCCGTCCTCGCCCGGAAACAAAATATCCGTCTGCTGCTTGCGGGGATTATTATTCTTCATGACTCGGCACCTCCCCACGCCATAGAACTTGGTTTCCCTGGGTGATCAGCACCAGCTTGCGACTGAGGCCGCCCATTTTTCCAACGCTCTCAATGCGGCGGATGACGCCATCAAAACGAACCCATTGGGTTAGCTGTTGCACGACGTTGGGTTGAAATGCGCCCACCAGTTGCGCGAGTTGCGGCACGGATGAAAGGCGGCGGTCGTCCATTGTGTCCGGCAAGCCATCAGGACCGCGGCGGAATTCAAGCAGCGGAGCCAGACGTTCTATCGGCACATTGGCCAGCAAGGCGATGATTTCGGGCCGGGCATCGTTCACATCAACATGGCCATCGCCATGCACGGTGAGCCAGTCGCGCCAGTCTGGACGCAGTTCCTGGATCCTTTCCATGCCGCGCACGAGCGACATTTCATCGAGGTCTTTGAAGGGGCGGTTGAAAGGCATTCCATCAAAGCCTTCCTTTTCATACTCGCGTTTCTCCGCGCCATTGAGCGAGGTCAGATCATCCGCATCCACCCAGTCTTTCAAGGCATCGACCAGCGCGGAGACTTCATCCAGCTTCATGCCCCATGAAGTAAAGAGACGCTTCGGCAGCGTGTGGTCAGGGTTCTGCAGCAGCACATTGATGTTCAGCCGCGCTTCTTCACTGCGGATGGTCACGTCATAGCCGCCGCCATTGCCAACTGCGCGATGGAGCAGGGGATCGTCCAGCGTCATCATCGGATGCCGTCCCACAGCGAGGCCGGCCTCAGCGAATCGCTGGGCATAGATGCGCGCGCGGTTCACGCGGCTAATATTCGTGTCCGTCTCCAGCAAGCGCACGCCGACCAGCATGATCATGCTGAGAATGGCAATCAGCCAGAACACGGCGATCAATGCGGAACCGCGTTGCGTCTTGCTCGATGGCTGGATAGTGATGGTCACGGTTTGGGATTCGGTGCCGCCGGTGGCTGTGGCGCTGCTGTTGGATTGGGCAGATCATTGGCCATCCAGAAAATGGATTCGTGCTCCGCCGTGTCTTCGGCCAGGCTCCAGCGCATACGCATGAAGAGCGGGAGTCGCGAGGAATCATCCCATTTAGCCGTCCACTCCTTGGTGGAGGAATCAAGGAAGTCCCATGAACAGGTCTTGATGTCCTCGAGCAGGGGAAGCTCGGCGATGGTGTAATATTCGTCCCCGGTCGTGGCGCGTTCAGGGCGCTTTAAATGACGCACCATGAGGCTGGCGTTACCGCGGTCATTCCGCACGACGGCAAACTCCACCGCTGCCGCAGCCAATGCGTTCCGGCTCCAGGCAAAGGGCGTGCCGCAATTTTCCAGCAGCAATCGCGCCCCTTCTTTTTTGTCGCTTTTTTTATTTGAGGAGAGCTTGGTTCCCGGCGGAAGATTCTCCAGGCAGGCGCGCCATTGATTTGTGAAGTTGGTGGTGCGCGCCTCGCTGATGCGCGCGCGGCTCATGGAGGTGCTGAGCTGCAAGGTGCCGTCGGCGATTCCATAAACGCCGCCGACCAGGAACATGATGAGTCCCATGGCCGCGATCACCTCCAGCAGGGTGAACCCGAACTGGCGATAACGGCGCAGCTGATCAGGCGACTGGGCTGTCGGGCGCATAAACATAGGTTTCGATCTGACGCTTCATGACCTTTTGACTGCCATCTACAATCCAGGCATTTACGATGATGCGGAACATGTGATCCATACGGACCTTGCCTCTGGTCTCCAGTTCGGCTTTCTGAACTATGGCTTCCGCGGACACGCCCTCACTGTTGGGCGGGAAGGTTGACGCGCCGGGTTTCAGTTCCATTTGATGCGAGACTTGTGCGAGGACCGACTCCATGGCGCGGAGCACGCGGCTCTCCTGACGCGCGGAATTCGATGCAATGGAAATCTGGTTGATGGCAGTGGTCAACGAAGTCGCGACCATGCCGAACAACGCCAGCGCGAGCACCACTTCCAGCAGCACGAATCCGCGCGGCGCAGGCAGTTGGGAGGTGGATGAGATTTTCATGCGGTCAGCCGTTCACGATGATGCTTTTCTTGCGGGCGCAACCGGTCAGCGGGTCGAAGGACATTTCGACAACGCCATTGGACTGGGTGATGCGAAGTTCAATCGGTTCGCACAAACCGTCGGCGGCGAACTGCCAGACTTCACCGCGTTTGGGCGCGCGGAATTTTTTTTCGCCATAGCGACGGATCGACAGGGTGCCGTCGAACGCAAAGACGCCCGATTTTTTTCCATGCTGTGCCGGAGCCACCAGTTGTCCATTGCTGAACTCGATGAAAACATGGCGATGCTCGGTCACGGCCTGCTGGAGACTTTCGCGCACGGTGGATTCGATTCCCGAAGCCAGGCGGCGGAGGCGTTGTTCATCCTGAATGCTGGAAATGCCGAGGGTGGCGAAGCCGATGATGAGCAGACCGATGGTCATGGCCACGCACACTTCAAGAAGTGTGAATCCGCGGCGGGCATGAAGTTGGGTGCTGTAAGTCATCGTTTTGATCGCGCTCAAAGCTGCCAGTTACCGATGTCATCCGCCGTGCCTGCCTGGCCGTCGGGGCCGCTGGAATACAGATCGTAACCGCCCTTGTCCTTCACGCCGGGGCGGCGGTATTGGTAGGGATTGCCCCAGGGATCGAGAATGAGTTTCTTCAAGAATGGACGCCAGTTCGGAGGCGCGGGATTGGAGGAAGGACGCTCGACGAGCGCATTGACGCCTTGCTCCGTGGTGGGCAGAAACATGTTTTCCGTTTCATAGGCGCGGAGTGCGGCGCTGAGCGTGTTCAGATCGCCTTTCACGCGCGTGGCCTTTCCGGTGTCCAGCACACCGATGAGCGATACGATGCCAGCGCCGACCAGCAGGGCGATGATGCCGAGAACGAGCACCATTTCGACAAGGGTGAATCCTTGATGGCGGTTGAGTTTTTGGTGGGTGTTCATTTTATGTTTCGGTTAATAATTGAAAAAATTTAGTGACTGCCGAGTCCGGAAATGGTCTGGAAAATGGACGTGATCATAATGTAAGCCATGACGCCGACGAGGCCGGCCATGATGCAGACAACGGCGGGCTGCACGATGGCGCTAAGCTTCTCCACCTTCTTGCTGAGTTCGCGATCGAAGCGTTCCGCCGCGCGGGAAAGGGCTTCGCCGATTTTACCAGTCTGCTCGCCGACGGCGACCATGTCGATGAGCAACGGAGGAAACTGGTTATTGTGATCTAGCGCACGGGAAAGTGGCACACCCTCGGCGACCATGCGGATGACGCTTTCCATTTCGCGTTTGAGGAAAGCGTTCTCGACCGCCTGATGCGATAGCTGAAGAGCCTGCGTCATTGCGAGTCCGCTGTTGACCAGGTTGGCCATCGTCTCCAGAAACTGCACATAGAAACGTGATTTCAAAATCGCGCCGAAGAGTGGCAGTCGGAGCTTGATGCGATCCCACGGCACTTGCGATGTCGGCAGGGTGCGCCAGGCGCGGAAGGCGAGCCAGCCAGCTAATCCGAGGAGGCCAATGAGCCACCATGTGGCCTTGAATCCATTGCTCAGTTTCAAAATGATCTGCGCCCCCAGTGGCAGTGTGCCGCCGGTGGAATCGAGAAGCTGGGTGAGTTTTGGTATCAGATAAACGACGAACAGCAGCGTGACGGCGACGGCCGATGCGATGAGGAATGATGGATAGATGAGGGCGAAGAGAACCTTGCTGCGCAGAGTCTGGAGCGAACGAAGATATTCGGCCTGACGTTTCAAAATGGCGGGCAAGGCACCGCTGGCTTCACCAGCGGCGGCGAGTGCGGAGAAGAGATTGCCGAAGCTCGGCGATGTGGCGGCAATGGCCTTGGAGAAGCTCATGCCGTCGCGGATTTTTGCGCGTAATGCGGTGGCGAGCGTCTTGACGCCGGAGAGTTCCTTGCGGCGTTCCATCGTTCCCAGTGCGGGTTCAAGCTGGATGCCGCTGCCGAGAAGTTCGCTGAGTTCCTCGGTGAACATCACGACTTGCGCGAGCTTGAGCTTGATCGTGCCCGTCACGGGTTGCGGCGCTGATGTTTCTTTTCTCGAAGTTGTGACTAATGAATTTTTGCTGGCCGCGCCTTGCATCTCCAGCGCGAAGGGTTGCAGGCGCTGCTTGCCCAGCAGGGCCAGCGCCTCCGAGCGGTCGGCGGCGGTGAGTTCGCCATTGACCACGTTGCCGTTGGCACCTTGTGCGCTGTATTTGAAAACGGCCATGAAGTTCAGTTGTGCAAGTTTTTAGGGCTGGCTTCGTCACGATCCACGGCGGTGACGCTCAGCACTTCTTCAAGGGTGGTTTCGCCATCCAAAACTTTGAACCACCCATAGTTGCGCATGGGCAGGTAGCCATCCTTCACGGCCTGGAGATAATATTCAGAAGGATGCGCGCGGCTGTTGATGAGGTGTTGCAAGCCTTGGGTGACGAGGCACATTTCGTAAATCGCCAGCCGGCCCTGGTAGCCGGTGCCGCGGCATGATTCACATCCACCGGGTCGATGGATTTGTCCGGGCATGTGACGGGGAAACGCGATGGCATCCAGTTCGGAGTCTTCGATGTGAACCGGTTTTTTGCAGAGCGGACAGAGGCGGCGCACGAGTCGTTGCGCGAAGAAAGCCCGCACGGCGGAGCCCACCAAAAACGGTTCCACGCCCATGTCGAGCAGTCGCGTGATGGCACCGATGGCATCGTTGGTGTGCAGTGTGCTGAAGACAAGGTGGCCGGTCAACGCGGCGCGGATGGCGATCTCCGTGGTATCGAGGTCGCGCATTTCACCGACCATCACAACATTGGGATCACCGCGCAAAATGCTGCGCAGTCCAGTGGAGAAGGTCAGGCCGATCTCCGGCTTCACGGCAATTTGAACGACGCCGGGAATCTTGTATTCCACCGGATCTTCGATGGTGACGATGCGGCGGTGCGTCTGGTTGAGTTCGGAAAGGAATGTGTAAAGCGTGGTGGACTTGCCGCTGCCGGTGGGGCCGGTGATGAGGACGATGCCGTTGGGCAGCTTCAGAAGTTCCTGCAGCGTGCTGCGAAATGCTTTTGGCAGACCGAGAAGATTCAAACTCATCTCCTGCTGACCGAGCAGTCGCAGGCTGATGCTCTCGCCTTCAACCGACGGAATCGTCGCGACGCGGACATCAATGGGCACGCCATCCATTTCGAGATTGATGCGCCCGTCCTGCGGTAACCGGCGCTCGGCGATGTCGAGTCGCGCCATGATTTTCAATCGCGCAATGACAGATGCTTGCAGCGCCTTGATGTTATCCGGCACCGGCAGCTCCTCCAGTCTGCCGTCGATGCGATAGCGGATGCGGAGACGGTCTTGTTGAGGTTCGACGTGGATGTCGGTGGCGCGTTGCTCAAGGCCGCGGCGGATGATTTGATTTACAAAGCGAACTACGGATGCCTCGTCGTCTTCGGGCGCGTCGAGCACATTGATTTCTTCCTGCGCATCCTCGCCGCCCCAGTCGGCGCGACCGCGCAGAATTTTTTCAAACGTATCTGCGCCCAGTCCGTAGAGTTTTTGCAATCCCTCCGCAACACGGGTGCGCTGGCCCACATGCCAGATGACGGGATGATCCACGCTGGAGGCGACGCTTTGACGAGCGACGAGATTGAGCGGATCACAGGTGGCAATGTGGAGCACGGAGCGGTTGCGGAAATCGGTTGTGCTGTCGTTGTCGTGCGCTGATTTGTCGATGCTGATCGGAAGCAGCCGGTGCTTGAGCGCGATCTCGGCGGGCAGATAACGTCGTAGCGAACGGTCGGGATTGATCTCGCCCTCGGGTTCCCACCATTGCAGACGGAGCTTGCTGGCGAGAGCCTTGAGGAAAAGTCGCTCAGGCACTCCCGGTCTGTCGAGCACGGGATCCACGACAGAAACTTGATTGCAGCATGCTTCATCAAAAGCGTCCGACAATGTGGTGTCGGACGCGCAGCCTGCTTCCTGCAGTATCTGATGGAACAGCGGATTCATGTGCTGGGCTGGTTCACTCGACTCGTCTGGCCTTCGGAATTTTCACGCCACGTTCGCTGCCGAAATTCAAGGTCTCCTGCATGATGGCGGAGCGACCTTCCTCAACGCGGTTTGGAGTGTCGAGATGTCCACGACTGCCGACGATGTTCGGCTGGATAAAGATGAGCAGTTCCTCGCGATCAATATTTTTTTCATGCACGCCAAAAAGATATTTGATGACGGGAATGCGGCTGAGAATGGGAACGCCGCGCCGGTCCTTGCCCTGCGATTCGGTGATCAATCCGCCGAGGACGATGGTGGAGCCATTCTTGACGGTGACGGTAGTGACGAGTTCTTGCGTGCCAATGGTGGGGATGGAATTCCCGGATACGACCTGCGTGCCGACGATGCTGTCATTGAGCTGCGCGATGCGGAGCGTCACTTCCTCGGGGGAGTTGATGAGCGCGACGACCTCGAGCTTGAGGACGACATCGCGATATTCAATGCTGGAACTGACGGAGGCGGTGGTGCCGAGGCCGCTGGCGTTTGACAGGGTGCTCACGGGCACGGCGATGCGCTGGCCGCTGCTGATCACGGCCTTGCGGTTGTTGGTCGTATAGACGCTGGGACGGGACAGAACCTTGAATTTTTTATTCTGTTCAAGCAGGTTAACGTAACGGCCGAGGGAGCCGAGCTGTCCGTAAAGATTGAGCGTGTTAAAGTTGAAGTTGCCGGGATTGAAGGGGACTTGAATGATGCCTGCGGGGTCGCCGACTTGATTATTGAAGATAGTATCGCCCGTGCCAGTGGTGGTGCCGGTGCCGCTGATGACGTTGGTCGTGCCTCCGATGCCCGGTTGCGCATTGACCAGTGTGCCGGCATTGGTGGTGGATCCGGCGACGGTCTGGTTCCCATTGGCCCGGGTGAGCGGGTTGTTTTGGCGCAATGT
>JAYVZW010000105.1:0-2335 GCA_043783015.1 Verrucomicrobiota bacterium | reverse complement strand
GCGCATAGGCAGCATAGGCCCAGAGTGTGCCCATCATGAATACACCGCTGAGCACATCCTTTCGTTCGGCAATCCAGGCCACAGACTCGACCCTCAATGGATGCAACCCAAACAATGCCGCCACTATTGCACTACGCCAAAACGCCCCCGTGAGCGAACTCATGGCCAGAAAGAGCAGCACCGTTGCTGCAACATGGAGGATGACATTGTGCATGTGGAACCCACCACCACCGTCCATCCCAAAAAGCGACACATCCAGCATCCACGACATGGTGGTCAGGGGATGCCACTGGCCGACGTGACTGTGGGAAAAAGCCCACGCGATGCCGGATGGGCTAAGTCCCGCAGCCACTTCGGGAACATCCCCAACATACTGAATATCGTCATAACTCAGGAAGCTAAACTTTGCGACCGGGCTGAACACCACTAAAACACATGCAGCAAGTGAGACCGCCAGCACCAGAACCAGAGGAGACATCGCCCGGTCCGCGGATTCAATTGGCGATGGGACGGACGTGGGGGGTGTTGGGGACATGACTGCGAGACTACAATTCAGGACTGGTCTTCGTGCAACCTTCCCTTGAAGGGCTAAATATCGGCCCATGCCGCAGTTGCGTGGATCTGTCACCGCTCTCCAACCCCGGGTTCGGTTATCGAGTCATGAAAATGCAACGTGAACTCTACAGCCAGCTGCCGATTATCAGCGCACCACACTCCACATTCCTACTGATGATGCCTGTGATCACCGAGACACCTTGATGTAAGCGCTGCGTCCTACCGTCACGATGCCAATCTGCACGCTGATTCCAGTGCGTGGCTGCCAAGTGTAGGGCACCGCAATGGCGCGCTCGTTGAAAAGCGCGATAAGTTGTTTGAACCGACCGATGCGCCCAACCTTGAACGCCCGTTGCTCACCGCAGTAGGCGGAAAAATATCTGGTTGGCGGACCGGAATCGTTGGAGCTACGCGCCCGCTCAAATTCTTCGTATTCCGTGCGCGTCACATCCGACCAACGATGCTCAGTGTGGCTGGCGCCTTTGCGCTTGCTGCTCTGATCCACGCTGAAACCGTCATCATCACAACGGATCACATAGCTGGTGCTGAAATAATAAACCAGAACCGGTATCGAAATGCCCGCAAGGATCACCAGCGCTCCAATCCAGGGCTTAGTTAGCAGAGCGGCGACGGAGCCGATCAATAAACAGATGACCGCAAAAATAATGCAAAACGGAAGTGCCGAGCCTTGTTTGAATTCAGTCTTCATCCTATCGCATTGGTCGCATTTTCCCGCCCTGTCAAGGGCCGCGAAAATGCCCTCAGGCCGCAATCAACTCGGGGACACTACTCAAAAAACCGGCGAGCAGTTCGATTCTGAGCGGCACTTCTTCGATACATCCTCAGGCGTGCTAATATCTTTTAAGAGTGGGCAGCAACAATTCTTTCGTCTAGTTGTTTACATGACCATGCTAGCCTCACAACGAGGTTGGCGACCAGAAACACAAAATCTTAATATGAAAATCATCACCACCCTTTGTGCGCTCGCCTTCTGCGGCGCCCTCTCGCTCAGCGCTGCTGACGAACCTAAAAAGCCCGGTAAAGGCGGCGACAAACCTCACCACACGCCGGAAGAGGCATTCAAGAAACTGGACGCCAACAACGACGGCTCTGTCAGCAAAGAAGAATTCCTGGCCGGCCCGCGCGGCAAGGCTGATCCGGCCAAGGCCGAGGAGCACTTCAAGAAGATGGACAAAGACAGCGATGGCAAGCTGACCCTGGAAGAATTCAAGGCCGGTGCCATGGAGCATAAGAAGAAAGAGAAGTAAGCCAGCCCCGTCCGCTATTTTATTCTGCCGCATCTGCTGCAAAACAGATGCGGCATTTTTATGCAACCACCCGGACAGATTGAAGGCAGCCGATCTGCTGGTATTTTCCAAGGGATATAATTCAATCCAATCAAGCGCTTGAACATCACCCCAAAATGGTGACGATGAGGTTTCCCCATCATGTTCAATGAACTGAAATCCATGACCCTGCCCGATGGCAGCGCGCTGGCCAGACGCGTGCCCTGCGGCAACAGCGGCGGACTTAAGTTCGTGCTCATGATCGTCGGCATCATCCTGCTCTTCACGGATTATTGGGTCGTGGGCCTCATGCTTCTGGGCCTCGCCACCATCATCAGCAGAGACCATTACGAATGCGGCGCCTGCGGGAATGGTGTCTCCGCCCGCTCCCAATTGTGCCGCATCTGCCGCGTTCGATTAGTAAGCCGCATCCCCGCCAAATTAGATCCCCGCCTTTGGTTCGTCCGTCCCGCATTTATCAATTTCCTGATCTT
>JAYVZW010000104.1:0-2337 GCA_043783015.1 Verrucomicrobiota bacterium | reverse complement strand
GTTGCTGTGCGCCCCGGCCCTACCGATACATGAAACGTATAGTTCGTGCCGTTGCCGTAGCCATCCCGCGCCGTGAGCGTCCATTCATGGCTGCGCGAGCTGTTGTTCGCAATCTTCAGCTCCAGCGGCATCATGCCGTCCTGCGGACAGTGATCGAGCCAGCTTTCGATTTCGATGGTCACACCGCTTTCCGCATCCGTGGGCACATGAATGGTGGTGGTGGCCGGAAGTTGCACCGCCGCTCCAGCGAGCATCAAGGCAAAGAAATTTCTAAGTAGTCTCATGTGTCCGTGTGAGGTGTGGCGATCAAATCTTAGCCGCGCTCAGGCTCGAGGGAAGCGGCTTGTCCTGAGCGGGGATTTTTTCAATCAACCGCGCCACAATGAGATCGGTTGTCATACCTTCAAGCTTTGCGCCATAATCGAGAATCAAGCGATGCCGCAGCACGGCGGGAGCGACCGCGCGAACATCTTCATAACTGGCGTTCAAGCGGCGCTCCATCAGCGCGCGTGCCTTGGATGCGGCGGCCAATGCCAGCGCAGCTCGCGGACTCGCGCCGTATTTCACACCACCCGCGAAGGCTTCGCCGGGATGCGTGCCTTTGACCAGACGCGCAATGAAATTGGCCACCGGTTGCGGCATGAACACGCTGCGGGTGAGATCAAGCAGTTCATTAAGGGTGGCCGCGTCCATCACCAAATTCACCTCCGGCTCGACACCGATTTCGCGATGCAGCACGATCTTCTCCAGCGTGGCCGCGTCATTGGAGCGCACATCCAGCTTGAAAAGAAAACGATCCAGTTGCGCTTCCGGCAGCGGATAAGTGCCTTCGAGTTCGATGGGGTTCTGCGTCGCCAGCACAAAGAATGGCGCGGGCAGCATGTGTGACTCGCCCATTACCGTTACACGGCGCTCCTGCATGGCTTCAAGTAACGCGCTCTGGGTCTTGGGCGAGGCGCGGTTGATTTCATCCGCGAGCACCAAGTTCGCAAACACCGGCCCCGGCTGAAACACAAAGCGTCGCGTGCCATCAACATCTTGCAGCATCGGATTGCCCGTGATGTCCCCGGGCAGAAGATCGGGCGTGAACTGGATGCGCTTGGCCCGAAGCCCGAGCGCCTTGGACAGGCCTTTTACCAGTTCGGTTTTGCCAAGACCGGGCAAGCCTTCGAGCAGCAAGTGGCCGCGCGCGAGCAGGCCCGTGATAACATGGTCAATGAGTTCCTCCTGGCCGAAGAGAACATTTTGCAGAGCCACACGCAGGCTGGTGATGGTTTCGCCCGCGCGGGCGGCGTCGGTTTCGTTCAGATGAGTTGGATTGGCCATGAGATAAAATTGATGATGCTATTTGAAATACTTCTTCAATGTCGCGCGCTCCGAGGGCATGAGTGAATCCTGCCAGACTGCGGTGCCGCCGTCGCCGTTGCCGTTGATGCCGCCGCCTTGCCTGGGGCCTTGATAGGCGTTCTTGTCCACTTCGTGCTTGCCGTCCGTGACGGTGAGTGTGTCGCCGGGCGCGGCGCGTTCGGCATCGAGTTGGGATTTGAGTGCCTCCATTTTTTTGGTGTCGAGATTGGTCTCGTCATCGCTCAAGGTCAGTTCCGCATCACCGCGACCGCGGTCAATGCCTCCTTTTCCGGGGCCTTCGCCTTTTTTGCCGTTGCCGGGCTTTTTGCCCTGACCCTCGCCATCACCCATGCCGGGAATGCCGGACGGGTCGAAATTCGGACATTGCGCAAGACTTTTTTTTAGGGCCTCGGCGTTCTTCGCCAGTTGCTCCGCAAGCTGTTTCATTTGTTCTTTTGATAGATTGCCCAGCTCCGATGGATGCATTTGTTGAAGCTGCTGGAGCAGTTGCTCATTCGGCTTCATACCACCAGCCGAAAGCCCTTGCGCGGCATCCTGTAGGTTTTTCGACAATGAATCTTTCACCGCTTGCGGCATGGTATCACCCATCGCCTGCATCGTAGAGGCGGCGCGCTCGGCATCGGCCAGGTTCTCCGCAAGCTCACGCAACTCCGACGCGGTTTGCTCTTTGAGATTGCCTGCGGCTTCCAGGCTGCCGTGCTCATACCAGTTTTCTGATGGACGCTGGAGCAGGTCAGCGATTTTCTTCTCCACATCTTCCAGCGATTTTTCATTGGCCGACTCATCACGGCGCAATTCCTCCACCCACTTTTTCACGTCCATCACAGCCGTGGGTTTTTCGATGACATGTTTTTTGAACGCGCCTTTGGATGAGAGCGGAATCAGCGTCGCGAGCGCGAGCATGGCCGCCGTGAACAAAAGCACTGCGAGCGGACGCTGCCAGCGCCAGCGGACGGGCCAAGAAATTTT
>JAYVZW010000103.1:0-2344 GCA_043783015.1 Verrucomicrobiota bacterium | reverse complement strand
ACGGTCGCGGCAAGCCTTTCCGTAACTCCGCCGCAGTGCTGCATCAGGGCCGCATCGCGCAAGTGGTTCACAAGTCATTGCTGCCGACTTATGATGTGTTTGATGAAGACCGCTACTTCGAGCCAGCAGATGAAATCAAGCCGGTCGTCATCAACGGAATGCGGCTTGGCATCACCATCTGCGAGGACATTTGGACGGATGATTTCCTGCCGCAACCGCTTTATCAAATGCAACCGCCGCGCGAACTGGTGCGACTGGGAATTGATCTGCTTGTCAACATTAGCGCTTCGCCGTTCCATCTCGGCAAACCTGCGGTGCGTGAGCGTATGATGAGCCAGCTCGCGTGCGAACTGCGGTTGCCCATCGTTTATTGCAATGCGGTCGGCGGGAATGACCAGCTGGTGTTCGATGGCCGTTCGCTCGTTGTGGATGCGGGTGGAAACATTGCCGCGCGTCTGGCGGCGTTTGGTGAAGACCTGTTCATTGCGGATTGTGGATCGCGGATCGCGGATTCACAAACGTTGAAAACCAATCCGAAATCCGACGCGGCGGAGCTGCACGCCGCCCTCGTTCTTGGACTCCGCGATTACGCGCAGAAGTGTGGTTTCAAATCCTGCGTGCTCGGCTTGAGCGGCGGCATCGACTCCGCGCTGGTGGCGGTCATCGCGGCGGAAGCGCTCGGACCACAGAACGTGCTGGGCGTCTCGCTGCCCACGCTGTTTTCATCGCAAGGCAGCAAAGACGATGCTCGTGATCTCGCTCAAAACCTAGGCATCCAATACGAGACCGTGGCCATCCAGCCTGCGTTCGAGTCGGTGAAGGCGCAGCTTGCGACTTTATTCGCTGGCCGACCCGAGGACATCACGGAGGAGAACATGCAGTCCCGCATTCGTGGACTCATCTTAATGTCCATCTCCAACAAACTGGGTCATCTGCTGCTCACCACCGGCAACAAAAGCGAACTCGCGGTCGGTTACTGCACGATTTACGGCGACATGTGCGGCGGTCTCGCGGTCATCAGCGATTTGCCGAAGACGCGCGTCTATGAAATGTCCCGTTGGATCAATCGCGAGCGCGAGATCATTCCATGGGCGAGCATTGAGAAACCGCCCAGTGCTGAGCTTCGACCCGATCAGAAAGATCAGGACACACTGCCGGAGTATGACGTTCTCGATGGCATTCTGGAACTGCTTGTCGAGCAAGGAATGTCCGTCGCCGAAACGGTCGCGCGCGGATTTGATGAAGCCGTCGTGCGCTGGGTGCTGCGCCGCGTGGAGTTGAACGAATGGAAGCGGCATCAGGCCGCGCCCGGCTTGAAAGTGACCACCAAGGCCTTCGGCATCGGCCGCAGAATGCCCATTGCGCAGCGCTTCCGGGAATAAGAGGTAGTGCAAGTCTGTGCCACACTCTCATTTGCAAACCGGTGCCGCGCGTGGCATGAAACATCAACATCGCACCGCCCCATGAACGTCTGGAATCACGCCCACGCCCATCTCAAAGACCTCGTCTCTTACAAGCCTGGCAAGCCCATTGAGGAACTGGCCCGCGAACGCGGACTCAAGCCGGAGGACATCATCAAGCTGGCGTCCAACGAGAACCCGCTCGGCCCCTCGCCCAAAGCGGTGGAGGCCATGACGCTCGCTCTGCAGCAGGCCCACATTTACCCTGACGGCGGTGGCTATCGACTGCGCGAATCCATTGCGAACAAATTCGGCGTGGCAATGGAACAGATCATTCTCGGCAACGGCTCCAACGAAATCATCGAGTTCATTGGTCACGCTTTCCTTAAGCCCGGCGACAACATCATCACCGCCGAGCACGCCTTCGTGGTCTATAAACTCATGGCCCGGCTTTTCGGAGCCGACACCATAGAGGTGCCCGACCCTGGTTTCGTGCATGACCTCGATGCCATGCTCGCCGCGATCACCCCGCGCACCAAGGAAGTCTTCATCGCGAACCCGAACAATCCCACCGGCACCATGGTCAGCATGGACGCGCTGGAGCGTTTCGTGGACAAGGCCCCTGATCATGTCGTGGTGGTCATTGACGAAGCGTATTACGAGTTCGTGCCCGAACCGCCCGACACCATGAAGTTTGTGCGCGAAGGCCGGAACGTGATCCTGCTGCGCACCTTCTCGAAGATACAAGGACTTGCCGGACTGCGCATCGGCTACGGCATCGGCCCGGCGGAATTGGTCAGCGTGCTTCAGAAAACCAGACAGCCATTCAATGCCAACGCCATCGCGCAGGCCGGTGCGGTTGCGGGACTGCTTGATGACGAGCACCAGAATAAAACGAAGCGCATCACCGATGAAGGCCGCACTTATCTGCAAAACGAATTCGC
>JAYVZW010000102.1:0-2347 GCA_043783015.1 Verrucomicrobiota bacterium | reverse complement strand
ATGATACTTCTGTGCCGAGATGGAATTGGGATTACCACGCCCCGGAAAATGTCCGGCGAGGTGATCGGGAATTCCATTGGAATCAACGACTCGTTTCTCGCCTTGAATGCGGAAAGTAACTTCATTTTTTCCGGGAGGCTGAACTCCGGTTTTGTCGGCAACGCGAGCCGTTGATTGTGGCTGCGCGTGAAGGTGTATTACCAAGAAGCCGGATAGGAGTGCGAAGAAGAATATCTTTTTCATGCACCATATAAAACACGAATTCGGCCGAAGTTGCCGCACTTTACAGGAGCTTAACATTTTTCCTCGTCACTCAATCCACCGGTTCGCCGATCATGTCATCGGTCTCCTTCTCCTCTGGCAGCATCAGCGCAAACAAGGCTGCGGGCGCGAACAGGAACCCGGCATAGAGCAACGCTGTGCGATAGTCACCCAGCTTGCCTGCGCTTGTCAGTCCAAAAAATACTGTGCCACCGGCGGCCACGATGCGCCCGAAGTTGTAGCAGAATCCTGCGCCGGTCGTGCGGAGAAGCGTGGGAAACAGCGGCGGCAGGCACATCGTGAACAGAGCGAAGACCCCCTGACACGCGCCGATCAACATGAACCACGCGAGCGTGGCCTGAAGGCTCCACTGAAAGGAGAAGCATAACAACATGCTCACGAAATAAGCGCTGAGCATGAGCACCATGGCTTTGCGATAGCCGAAAAATTTTGCCAGCGCGCCAGCGACGAAATTGCCGAAGAGCGAGCCGAACATCACCCAGAACAGCGCGACCACCGCAGCGTGGTTGCGCGCGGAATCATCCAAACCCTTGATCTCCGGCAGGGAGCGGATATGCGCCTGCTGCCAGAACATGAAAGCCCAATGCGCCGTCAGTGATACCGCGCAGATCAGCAGCACGCGCAACGTCACGCCGCGCACCCGCGGGCCGAAGAGTTCACCAATGCCTGGCGGCTTGATGTTCTTTCGCGCCGCTTGCCATTCCTCGGTCTCGGGCACGGCTTTGCGAATCCAGAGCGTGATAAACGCCGGGAGAATACCAATGAGAAAAATCCAGCGCGGCTCCGCACTGCGCAACAGCTCGCCGCAAAGACACGCCAGCAGAACGCCGAGATTCACCGCGCATTGCAGCGATGCCGCGATCCATGGTCGCCACTTTTTCGGCCACGTTTCGGACAGCAGGGACGCGCCCACCGCCCACTCACCGCCGATGCCCAGCGCGGCCAGAAAACGAAACGCGAGCAGATGCCACCAGTTCTGCGCGAAAAAAGCCAGACCCGTGAAACAGGCATAGGTCAGGATCGTGAGCATCAGCGTGTGGCTGCGACCCAGCAAATCACCGACTCGTCCGAAGAACGCGCCTCCCAGTGCCCAGCCGACGAGGAAGCCTGCATTGATGATGGATGCGTGCCGACCCACAGCGGCATCGGTTTGCGGGAGCATCATCAAGGACGCGACAAACGGCGTGGCCACCAGCGTGTAGAGATGCATGTCCAGTCCGTCGAAGAGCCAGCCGAGCCACGCGGCGAGGCCGGAGCGCACTTGATGCTGGGAGAGATCGCGGAGGCGGGTGACTGCGGCCATTGTTGAGATACAAGATGTTAGATGGAAAGATTCAAGATTGAAAAACTGAGATCGGCAATCGCGCGCTGCCTCATATCTTAAATCTTACCATCTTGTATCTTAAGGTGCCCATGCGCCCACTTGCTCCGCCTTGGCCTGTGAGAGCGCCTTCTGAAGCTGATGATGGTAATCCGCCGGCGTGCGCCCAGCTTCCGGCACGGAATCCGGCGCGGGACCGTTCGGTGCGGCGAATCCTTTGCGCACCAGAAGTTCGCCCAGGTCTTTTTGTTTGCCCGGCTCCACCTCCACCCGCACAAAGGCATAATAACGCTCTGTCTGCGGCACCCGGGCGTATTTCGTATAAACGATGAAGGGCTGTTTCGACAGCAGTTCCGTGATCCACGCCAGCGCCTGCCCGCCCGTGTCCAGCACTCGCGTCTGCGCCACGCCACCGAAGTAGCTGGCCTGGGCCGCGATGCGCAACGGATGCGTCCACAGCGCCTGCGAGGCATCCACTCCATACAGCACGAACACATCCTCCTTAGGCCCGCTGCGGATGCGCAACGTGTCCGCGTCATTGGAACGACTGACCACGATTTGCGCATGAGGCAGCACCCAAAACTCGCCCGTCTTATATGCGCGTGGCTCAGCAACCTTCTGTCCCACGGGAATCGCTCGCGGCACGCTCGCGGGCACTGCCACCTTCGCGGTTCCATCGGCCTTAAGTTCTGAAGGCAACCTCATGCGCCCCTTCAGCAACAAGCCGATGATGAACATGAAAAA
>JAYVZW010000101.1:0-2349 GCA_043783015.1 Verrucomicrobiota bacterium | reverse complement strand
TGTTGTCGAGCAGTGCGGTGATTTCACTCCATCGGCTGTCGCGCAGGAGCGCATCTACGAACGGTGAGAGCAAGACCTTGAATTTCTCTGTTCTCTCCCGATACAATAATTGCAGCACCCGCCGTTGCTCGCCTTGGGTGTTGAGCCATTGGCAGAGTCCGGCCAGTTATTCCGGATTCAGGTCACCAGCACCCCGTGTTTCGCGGTCAAGCAATGCTTCCCGCGTCTGGGGGTTGAAGCGGATGCAGGCGCACAATGCTGCGAGCCGGACGGGATGACCGCCCTCTGGAAGATGCGGGGCGATCTGCAAAAGTTCCTCCGCTTCTTTTTTTTGTATTGCCGGATGACCTGCCAGGTGCTGCGCTGCGATAGTGGAAAGCTGGCTGCCATCGCGGGCGATTTTTATGAGGCTGGCGGCAGCCTGTCGCTGGATTTCAGGGAAGATGCAGTCAAGGTCGAGCATGGCCAGTTTAAGTTGCGCGGACTGGCTTCCGGGATCCTGCGCGAGTGCGCGGCGCATGAGAGATGAGGCCCGCGCAGGATCACCGTCACGCATGGCAAGAAATGATTCGAGTTCGATGGCTTCCTTAGAGCGGCGAGTAGCCATCGGCAGCCCGTCGAATAAGGCGCGGGCCTCAACTATAAATCCCGTGGCCGCAAAAGACAGGCCCAGCATGGCACGGTCTTTGTCAGTGGCCATACCGGTCTTCTCAAGCAGCGTGAGATAGAATCAGGCACATTCAAGGTTGTTGACCGCTTCCCGCTCGAAAATCGCACAGGTGCGCAGAACCAGCGGATCCGTATTATCGGGCTTGAAGGCACTAATTAAAAGTGGCTTGGCATCCGTCCAAAATTTTTGCGCCATGAATGCGGAGGCTTCATTTGCGAGTTGTTGCGCCCGTGCGGTATGCCGCCCGTTATACCGCTTGAATATGAACACACCGGCCATCAAAACCGTGATGCCCAGCACTGCGGCTAAGAGCCATTCGCGCCAGGGCAGCCAGCGACGGCGGCGGATGACTTGCGGAGAGGGAGAATCGCTATTGGTATCTTTCTGCATAGGGCTTCCGTGTCAATTTCCCATGGCCGACTGGTTTGTTGAGAGTTCCAGGAGAAAATTCCCGTCTGACGCGCTTAGCGCAGCGCGGTAGGCAAATTCGCTGGGGATTTTTCTCTGACCATGCTCCAAAGCCGTGAGCCACTTGCAGAAAGCCGCCGCTATCTCGCTTGTAATGGTGCCTTCAGTGCTCTCGAAAACAGTCCGGGTGTCTGCCTGTTCAGCGCGCCATGGGGCCATATCTTGTAAGCGCAGTTCACGCCCTGCGCGGAGAGCCCTGCCGGACGGCGATGGCTCAAACGCGACTCCCAGGCTGTTGACATAATATTTTTCCGCCCCACCCCGAACAAGCCGGCTCCAGATCGCGAGCTTTTCCGCATCACTAACCTGAGCTTGTTGCCCATCCTGCGACTGTGAACGGCCGGGTTCGCTAACCCGGGTCGCCTTGTTCCGCATCATCTGCTCTTTCATTTTCTCCACTTCCAGATTATTCACGCTGGGCCGGGCAATGAGTTCTTTGCTGCGGCGCTCAGTGGCCGCACGTTGTTGCGCGGGGTCTTCATCATTTGCCAGCACGCAGCGGAAGCCCACGCTGGGGCGGCGCAAACGAATGGGGACGACGTAGCGGTAGGAGGAGAGCAGACATTCCCGTTGTAAATACTGCCACGAGCCGCCTCGCAGGGTAGCGCTTGGGGAACTCCCATCATCCCCGTCACTGGTCCATTCCCAGACGTTGCCAGCCATGTCATACAGTCCCCTCGTGTCGGCATCAAAGCTGCCTACGGGCGCGGTAAATTCAAAGCCGTCGTCAGTTTTATGCAATTCACGGGAATTGAAGTTCCCCGCGCGCGGTGGTGGTGGCCACTGCGTGCCCCAAGGGAAAACGTCCTTGTGATCTGCGGCCAGCTTGGCGGCGTTATTAATCAGAATTCCTGTTCTCTGACTTTGACAACCCGCAGCGGCGTCCCATTCGCTGTTGGTCGGCAGGCGGTAATGCAGGTTGGCAGCGAGCGCCCCTGTTGCCTGCTCACGCTTGGTGAGCCATTCGCAGAATGTGCGTGCTTCAGAGAGGTTGACATTAACCACCGGATGATCGCCGGTCTGCGCAAAAAATGGCTTTTCATTCCACTCATAGCCCGACGCACTGACGAAAGCTTCAAAATCGCGCACGCGGGTTTCCCACTGGGCAAACTTCACGTCCAAACCGGGAACTTCGATAAAGGCCACACCAAGGGAGTTACGTTGCTGCGTCTGTGGTGCCTCTGCCGCGAAAGAGGCGCAAGTCATGGCGG
>JAYVZW010000100.1:0-2350 GCA_043783015.1 Verrucomicrobiota bacterium | reverse complement strand
ATTGAGATTGCTCTCAACGTGCTCCGGCAAAATCTCAATGTGCCAAGGCGCGCTCATGCTTCGTCCTCCTTCTTTCCAAGAGCGGCGCTGATTCGATCAATCGCCTTGCTCGCGTCATCGCGATTTTCCGCCAGCATTATTGCGCAATATGCCGTGTCCTTTAAAACTCCCTGCGCGAGACAATTGAGATTGCTCTCAACGTGCTCCTGCAAAGTCTCAATGTGCCAAGCGCCTTGCACCGGAGAGAAAGACGCAACGTGAATGGTGTCTGGGTTCATAGCGATTCGCCCCCCTTTCCAAGAACGGCACTGATTCGGTCAATGGCCTCGCTCGCATCTTCGCGATTCTGCGCCAGTAACACTGCGCAATATGCCGTGTCCTTCAAAACTCCCTGCGCGAGACAATTGAGATTGCTCTCAACGTGCTCCCGCAAAGTCTCAATGTGCCATGCGCCTTGCACCGGGGAGAAAGACGCGACGTGTATGGTGTCTGGATTCATAGCGATTCGCCCCCCTTTCCGTTCTCGCTTTGATTGTCCTCGGCCTCGCGCTGCGCTATCCATTGCAGGAGGACGGGAACGCGAATAAAAACCGCGCCCCGCCTTTTCCCGCGCTGCCGAATCCGAAAGAGAAACGGCATCCCGTCGCGACGCGCTTCCTCGGCAGCTTCGACAAGCCAGGTGCGCGACCTCCCAGTGATCGGATCGCGTGCGCCAGGTTTCGGAAGTGTTGTCAGTTCCGGCGTTGCTGGCGCTGGCACGCTTTGAAAGGCGTGCTCAAGTCCGCGCGGTGGTCTCCCCGCAAGAGTAGAAAGCCCCGTTGTAAGTTCTGCCGTTGCTCCCGTGGCGGCAGTCTTGTTTTGTGTTTTGTGTTTTATAGGCATTTAGTCACGCCGATGATTTTGGCGTGACTGTTTTTGCCTCACTGTTTGCCTCCGCGAATCATCCCCCTTGCGACCGCAATGTTAAACCTTCTTCCGCGATGATTTCCGCGTGCGTTTCGATGATCCACCCTGCGGCGCGGATGTTTCCCGCGCACCCCGCCGTCCTTTGCCTTTGTCCTGAATCATTAAATGCCGTGTCTCCGCCATTGCTAGAAATTCCAAATTGTGAAAACCGTCCTTTTTACCTTGGGCAAAGAACGACTCGACAAACTTTTCCGGTTCAATTTCCAATATGCCTTCTGCCTTGAGCCGCGCCGCATGACTTTTCACAAGGTCTTTAAATGAATCCTCATCTTTATAAACTCGCCAATGGAAATTGGTTCCATCTTCAAGCTTTATCGGCGGCAGTGTTCCACCTTTCGGATTGCATAGCTGCCCAAAAGCCTTGCGCATTTTTGGCGAGATCAAATGCCCGTAATCTAAAAACTCATCGATGCCGATTCTCGTCTTGCAAAATTCAACGGGCGGCACTTCATCCACGCTCACGACGCGGCACGCTTCACGCACAAGCTCCCAGGCCTCCGGCAGCATTTCGCGCGGCAGCGTCAATTTATCGCTTTGGGTTGGGCGCAAGTTGCGCTGCCGTGCAAGCTCCGTGGCCAGTTTCGCCAAGACTTCGCCCTGCCGGAATAGTTCAGAGTCAATCACTGGATGACGATAGCGCCAGCGCTTCTCTGCCACGATTTTTGCATCTCTTTCTGCTGCATCATCCGGCAACGGCTCAATGCTCAACGGCTTGGTTTCATCTCCCACTGATATAAGATATCTGCGCGAACAAAATTTAGCAAGCCGTCCGCGTCATCAAAATATGTCCGGCGTCCACCAAAGGGGCGGATGGAATGATGCGGGAGCCAAAAGGAGGAAAGCCCTTACTCGGCACGCTTGCCAGCCTCGGCGCTCATAGCAAAAATTCTGCCGCCGTGAAATCGGAATCCCCGCCGCTCCCGCCCGCGCGTGCTTCGATCCCCGCCCCGCCGTCCGTCCGTCCAGATTATCTAAGGGGATTGGATGGATGGACGGACAGAGCGGGAGCAAGAGGGAGAGAAAGTGACTCTCTTTCTTTATGGCTTCATCCGTGAGTCCGGCTTCTTCCCTGCCCTCTTTTTCCTTCCTTGCTTCCTAGAGTGTTTTTCACCGGATGGACGCGCCCGCCGTCCTTTCGTCACGTCCGGCAGCTTCGCCACGGCATCCGCCATCGCCGCGTCTCCCGTGTGCGTGTAGTGCTGGCTCATGGCCTCGGACTCATGCCCCGCAATGTCCATCACCACGCTTTGCGGCACGCCCGCCGCCTTAAACAAGGAAACCGCCGTGTGCCGCAGACAGTGAAAGCCAAGCTCGGAAGCCTCGCGCCTCGCCGCGCGCCCCTTGCCATCCTCCTTGGCCTTGCGCGGCTTCGCCGCCACTAGTC
>JAYVZW010000099.1:0-2351 GCA_043783015.1 Verrucomicrobiota bacterium | reverse complement strand
TTCCCGTGAAGGGACAGAACCCGCGTTGCTGGTCATGCAACTGCAAGCGCCGCGAACTGGACGCCACGGTGGATTCACCAATTCCACCCTCCGCACGCAGCTTGTCACGACGCGCACGGCCTTCATCCCGCTTATCAATCCATTCCTGCTTCTGCTTCGTGTTGCGAGGCGGATCACCGATGGTCTCAATGATAAAGTAGTCCGGTGCCGTCTTGCCATCCAGTTCCTCACTGTAACGGCGGAAAAGCTGGCGGAGCTTCCCGTGGAACATCTGCTGCGCATCTTTCTCCCTGGCAGCACGATGCCCCATGAGGAACTCCACCTGCGGGTAGAGAGCAGCATCACTGCCCATGGAGCGCCGGAAGTTGTAGAACTCCTGCAAGCGGGTCTTGAAGCCCTCCCTGGAAAAGTCCTTGCCGCCGTCAGTAGCGAGCACAAAAAGCGCGCGCGCACTTTCCGCACAAAGCGTGCTTACTTGCTTGGCTTTGGTTGCGCTTGGTTTCGCCAAATCACCAAGTTGATCAAAGAAATCTTTGTTAAAGGGAGAGTCATTCTTAGGCACCGGCTTGCCAGAGCAACCTGTTAATGCCGCAGCTTTCTTGATGTCTTCATCAACGATGTCGCGTGCTCCGCTTCCATTTGCTCCTTGCTGCCCAATTAAAGCAATGAGCTCGCCTATGGCTTCCGCACTCAAGAGATGAGTCGCACGCCGTTTTGTCGCGCCCTTCCCTTTGCCGGTCTTGGCATCAATCTCAACGCGACGGGTGGCAGCAAACTCCAGCATCTTCCACCGCCGCACATCCACATCACCACTTTTGTCACAAGTAGGTGTATTCTTGCCGAGTTCCAGAAAGTCCACATAGAACGGGCATTTGCGCGTCTTCTTCTCCCACAGGCGCTTCATGTCCTCCTTCGTCTTACGATTGTAGTGGAAGATCGCTGCATCTCGTTCCTTGCGCGTTCTTGCCTTTAGAAACAGGACGACAACAAATGAATCATAATCTGCAATGAATTCGCGATGCCTCTCCAAGATGCCCCGCAAGTGCTTCTCCACCGCGCGGCGTGGAAAGTTGTGTCCACGGGCTGCACCACGTAGGTTGGTCTTTGCCACCTGCACATGCGAAGCGATCACCTGTTCAATGGAATGCTGTTTGGAATAAGCGACGCGTTCCACAAACAACTTGTCGAAAGCCTCACGATCCTTTGGCGAACCTTCCAGTTCTACCGCCAAGACATTCATGTCCCGCACCTCACCATCACCAAGAAAACTACTCTTGAGCCACTGGCTGGCTTTCTTCAATGAAGCTTCCTCGCCCCATGGAAACTGTCCTTCATCTGTGAAGTATTCGTAGCCCCGGTGCATCACGCAGTGGCGGATGCAGTTCGCTAGTGCGTGCGCCGAGGCCAACTTCCCCGTCACGGCACGGTTGCGCAACTCAAACGGTTTCGTGCTTGAATACGCCGCATCATCCGCCCACGGCAACCCGTGTTTTTCAAAAAGCTTCTGGAGCCGGGCCATGCGCACTGCACGGTTCATTCGACAGTGACGCCATGCGCGCTTCTGCCTGCGCCCCACCAGTCGACCAACCTCTGGCATCTCAAACATCAATGTCCGGGCATGAATGACTTCGCCTCCTTGCCGGAGATGGACGCCAATGCCTTCCAGCCCGATGTCCACTGCCAGGACGACGGCTTCACGGTAGAAGGGATGAGCGTGCCACAGCTCGGTGACTTTATCTTTCAGTGGCTGGGGAGTCGTGAATGAATTCATGAGTGGATAGTTGACAGGGATGAAGACGGGGATTAAAACCAGAGCAGATCAAAACCAGCGGGGCACGCTGAAATGTTTGCGAAGAGCTGAGTGTGCCATTCAACTGCAACTTCGCTTACGGCCCTCTCGCAGGGCCTTTTTTTTGCCCTCTCCAAGTGAAACGACAAGACTGTGCTCATAAGAGATTTAAGCGGAGTAAATAAAGCATTGCAAGGTTTTCTCCATGTTTGCTTGTGCAGGATAGATCCCAAGTGTTCTTCCCCGCTGACACGTCCGGAATAAAAAGCACTCTCTTTATCAACGCAGGCTGTTCAGGACGCTGGACAGCCTGCGTTGGTTTCAAGCAAGGAGGGGCGATTTTCCAATCGCCCGCCTGAACTGAAACGGCGATTGCCAATCGCCGCTCCCTGGGCAGTGGCCGTGCCTTACAATTTAATTACATGAATTCCCTTTTCACCGTCGGGTTATGGGGCATTTTCGTGGCGGTTTATACAGTTGTTAAGGATAACCCATCCCCCCGCTTTGGCTCCGGTCATGAATTCCACTCCTGATATTTACCGTATTTTTACGCGACCAGCAC
>JAYVZW010000098.1:0-2353 GCA_043783015.1 Verrucomicrobiota bacterium | reverse complement strand
ACTTGAAACGGATGCATCCCCGTGACAAAAATCATCCCGATCATGTAGGCCACGCCCAGTGCGATCAGCGCTCCCACCTCGCCCAGCATCGGCACCAGCACCTTGCTTCCAATCACAAAACCCAGCCCGCCGCCCGCGCCAAAGGGCGTGACTGTTTTGTTGTTCCAGTCCCAGAACGTTTGGAGATACAGGATCGCCGCGCCGCTCATAACCATCATGCCGAACCCCAGCCACGGCCGCAGCGTCAGCCGCGTCTGCGAGGTCAGCTTGCACACGCCGAACCACGTCAGGCAGGTCGGGATCAGATAGTTCGCCGCGCCGAAAATCCAGAACGTGTAGCCCGCCAGCACCGCGCCGAAGCGCCCGATGAAATTGTGCAGGATAGGGGAGGGAACTTCGGATAGCGCGAGATTGCACCAGCCGGGCAAATCCGCCGGCTCATACGAAATCAGCGCCAGCAGATAGAACAGCGCCAGCCCCAGAATGAGAAAACCCAGCGCCGCATGACGCGATGAATTCTCCGGCAACTCCGTGGTGCGGGAGCGGGCGATTCGTGGCAGGGTGCGGGCGGACATGACCGGGAGTAAGCTCAGGAAAGTCGGTCCGTAAACCGACAAGCCCTAAACTTTAGCAGAAATTTTAGTTTTATTCAACATCTGCGCTGATTTCTTCTAGAAAATCAAGTCAAAAAGCTCCGCATCATGGTGCACCACCGTCTTCTCTCTCCCATCACCCATCTCCCATCCTCCTTGACATCTGATGCGCACCATGCAAGCATGTGATGCATGAGAACGACTCTCGATCTCGAAAAACCCGTGCTCGACGGGATCAAGCGTTTGCAGAAAAAGGAGAAAACCACCTTGGGGAAGCTCGCATCTCGCTTGCTTTCGGAAGCCTTGAGTCACCGTGAAAAACAGGGGGAGGCCAAGACCGGACCCTTGCCATGGATCGCCGCAGATATGGCCGCGACTTTCGACCTTGCTGATAAAGAGGCGCTCTATCGCGCATTGGATGCCAACGATTAAACCTTAAACCTTGGATTTTGAGCTACTCCATCGATGCCAACCTCCTGCTCTACGCCAGCAATACCGGCTGTGCGGAACACGCCGCCGCACTTGATTTCATGCAGCGCCGCGTGGCGGATCCGGATCTCTGCTGCCTGGCGTGGTCCACGCTCTTCGCCTATCTGAGGATTTCCACCCACCCATCCATCTTCCGGCGGCCGCTCGCGCCCGAGGCCGCATGGACGAATGTGCGGGCCTTGATGCGCCTGCCGCGCGTCCGCATCATTACCGAGGACCAGGATTTCGCGGATCATTACGAACTCCTCACCCGCGGCTCCATCATACGCGGCAACCTGGTGCCGGATGCCCATCTCGCCGCACTCCTCCATCAACACGGCGTCACTCGCATCTACTCCAACGACACGGATTTCAGGAAATTTCCTTTCCTCGAAGTCATTAGCCTGGAAAGCGCAGTGGCGGCGTTTAGACAGGATTAACAAGATAAACGGGATGGTCCGTTCTCCGTTGTCCGTTCTCCGTTCTCCGTTTTCTCCCCATCTCCCATCTCCCATCTCCCATCTCCCATCTCCCATCTCCCATCTCCCATCTCCCATCTCCACCCTTGACATCATGATGCGTCTCCTTGATGCTTTGATGCATGAGAACGACCTTCAACATTGACGATGGCTTGTTGGAGGAGGCAAGACTCCAAGCCCGCCAAAAGAAAATCACACTCGGGGAAGTCGTAAGTTCAGCTCTGCGTCTGGGATTGTTTCGCGCCCACGGATCGTCTTCCGCCGCTGCCACTGCTCCCTTGAAGACCTTTCGCGGCGATGGCATGCAAGCCGGTATCGATCTCCAAAATTCCGCTGAACTGCTCGAGATCATGGAGCGCTCATGAAGCTGCTCGATGTCAATCTCCTTGTTGCAGCGCACCGCGAGGATGCGCCACAGCACCACGCCATTCGTTCGTGGCTTGAATCACAGTTGGGAAAACCACCCGGAATCGCTCTTTCCGATCTCGTGCTATCCGGTTTTGTGCGCGTGGTCACCCATCCAAAGGTATTCAAAACCCCTACGCCACTTGAAACCGCGCTGGAATTTGCCATCGATCTGCGGGCCCGGTCTTCCGTGACCATCGTCCGTCCCGGAACAGGCCACTGGGAAATATTTCTAAAACTCTGCCGCAGCGCCGATGCGCGAGGAAACCTGGTGCCAGATGCTTATCATGCAGCGCTGGCCATCGAATATGGTTTCGAATGGACCACCCTCGACCGAGGCTTCGCCCGCTATCCTGGGTTGCGCTGGTCGTGTCCGCTGGGAACTTAGACAGATGAGGGACACGCCCC
>JAYVZW010000097.1:0-7108 GCA_043783015.1 Verrucomicrobiota bacterium | reverse complement strand
GTGAAGTTTCCGCCCCGTTCAACGACACCACCCAAAAGGTCACGCCCACCAATCGCCGCCTGCTGTGGGCTGTCGTCGGCACCACTATGCTGGTAAGTGGCATGCTTAATGAGCCGCGACTGCGAGTGAGTTTGTGGGGTGATGAAGTCATTACCATGCGCGACTTTGTGGTTGGCCGCGTCAGACGTCTTAAAAAGAATCACCTGCTCCATGTCGAACCCGTGCAGTGGACGGACACAATGTTTGGTTATTGGCGGCCCAACAATCATGTGCTTTACAGCTTGGCAGCGCATTGGAGCAATGAGTCGTTGCCCAAAAATCAAAGTCAGACGGCACCCTATTTTAACGAGCTGGCGTTGCGGCTGCCGGCGTTTCTAGCGGGTCTGGCCGCGATCCCCATGTTGGCGGCACTCGCACTTAGATTGGGCTGGCCCCATGCAGGAATGGCTTCCGTGGTGCTGCTGGCTTTGCACCCATGGTATGTGCGGTTTAGCACAGAGGCCAGAGGATACGCCTTCCTGCTTTTGCTGACGCCAGCCCTGCTCCTGTGCCTGGTTGAAGGTGCGCGAACGGGCCGATGGCGGTGGTGGCTTGCCAGCGGGTTTGTTGCATTCCTCATGCTATACTCACAGCCGTTGTCATTGTATGTTATCGTGACTGCCGTGTTTTCCGGGTGCCTCTTGGTGCTGACCCAATGGAGGACGGGCCGCGACCGGATCACGATACTGACACGCATGGTGGCAGGCAACCTGCTGGGTGCGATGCTCGCTCTGCCGCTCATGCTGCCGCTCTTGCCGCAGGTCAAGCCGTTCATGGCGACGCGCAGCACCGACTGGCACATCGACCTGAATTGGGTGCGTGATGCACTGGCGGAAACTTTCACGGGTGTGGTTTGGCACAAGTTTGACGCTTCAAATCCTTATACGCGACCCTGGGAACAGACGTTCGGCGCGCATCCCTGGGTTGTTGGCGGAGGCATCCTGCTCATGGCAGTCGTGCTAATCACGGGTGTGACGGTCATGTGGCGGCGGGGGATGGTGACTCGATGCCTCCTGCCCGTGCTGCTGCTTCCTCCGATTATGCTGACGTTAGTGGGCGTCGTTAAAGGAATGCTGGTGGTGCAATATTATCTTGTCATCGGATTACCTGGATTGGTGTTGGTGATGGCAGCCGGGACAACCTGGCTGGCAGAAGTTTGCATTCCACGAACCATGAGGGCGCCATGGATCTCCGCCTTGGCCTGCGGGCTGGCTTGCATCCCGTTTGGAGCGGGCACCCATCATCAGCGCGAAATCATGCGCAGGCTCCCGCTGGAACCGCGGCGCGAAGCAGCTTCCGTTATTCACGGAACCCTCAATCTCAAGGATACTCTGTTCGACGATGTTGTGTCGGCTGGCTTTTGGCCGGACAAAGCTTACGACCCGATGGTTCAGACGGTCGTGAGCCGCGAGGAAATCCAGGACATTGCCAAGACGGCTGTTGAGATGGGCCGACCCTTTTATGTCACGTGCACCCAATACCAGACAACCCGGGGCACGTTCTCTGAAGCATTCGGTTTCGTGGAGAACTCCGGTCTGTTTGAGCGCGTTGCAACACTGTATGGAACATGGGAGGAATTCTCGATCGTGGTTTACCGTTACCGGGGCTCTGGAAAATGAGATTTTGCGGAAAGAGTAACTTCAAAAAAGCTGGAGTTGTGACACGTTTTCAATGACGCCATTCCCCATGATCCCACACCAACGATTGCTGCGTCATCTCGTGCCTCTGCTGGTCTTCGCCCTGTTTTGGGGCGTGATCTTCCTGCGCGCCCAACCGGCCTGGTTCCGTGGTAGTTACACGACCGAGGGCGGTGTGTGGCTTTCGCAAATGTGGCAGCTAGGCTTTCTCAAGTCCATCACCACCATCCGGCCCGACTACTGCGTGCTGGGAAATCTTGTCGTGTTGCAAGGGGCGGACTGGATCAACGCGCTGCTGCATGGGGGAAATCTCGATCACGCGGCCTCCATCCAGCATCACGTCGCCTGCATTTATGCGGCGTTGATGTTTGCCATCATCTTTGTGGTGCTGCGCCGCAGCCAAGGCTTTTGGCCTGCCCTCTTCATCTGCGGCGCGATGTTGTTAATGCCGGATCTCGATGAGGAAAATCGCATTTTCGGCGAAGCTACAAATCTTGGTTACTTCAGCGCGCTGGTGACACTGTTCATCTATCACGACCTGTGGCTTTGCCGCATCTGCTCAAAGCGGCGCCTCGTGATGTATCTGCTGCTGGTGATGTTTCATATCGCGACCTCGCCTCTGGCTGGCATGATAGCCGTGGCCTTCGTCTGTGCCATGTGCCTGCGTAAATGCATCGGTTGGTTGCGCACGAAACCCTTTGTTCGCTTGCGGCTGTCGCTGCTTTTGCCGCATCTCCTTCCTGTTGTCTTCGCCATTTTTACCATCGCCCGCGCGCAGCACAACAGCCTCTATGCGCAACAGAAGGCAGACATGCCGCTGTTTAAGGCGCGGTTCACGGAGGTGGTCTTCTGCCGACAGATTCTATACCCTCTGATCCTGAATTTTTACAACTGGTTCACCGATGAGCGCACCCTGGCATGCGTCGGTATTTTCCTCGCCCTGGTCGGAGCCTATGTGCTGGCCGAATGGAAAACACGGCGGCCGTTCGATGCCCCGCGCGTGACCGGATTGCTGTTGATTTTTGGCGCGGCGCTGGGCATGGCTGCCGCCACGGCCCTTTCCCGCCAGTGGCTCATCATGCGGGATGATAACTACAACAGCGTGTGGCCCGCCCGTTACTATCTCGCGCAGAACATGGTCATGGGTGCGTTCATCGTCATGATGCTGGCGCGACTCACGACGTCGTTCCCCAAGGCCAAAACGGCGGTGATTATCTTTGCCTCATTGATGTTCGCCAACTACGCCGTCCTGCAAAAGGAAAAGACCGATCTCTATCTCCGCAATGATGACCCGGCTGTCGTAGCCCGGCACTGGCCTTACCAGCTCCGGCGCGTTCATGCCATCCATAATCTCACGGGCGATCGTGATGCCGCGTTGAAATCGAAAGTGCCGCCCTTTTATACTGTGGAGATCAATATCGAACATCATTCGATGCTGGTCGCCAGCGAAAAAATGGAGCGGGCAACTGCGACAAAAATTGATGTGCCCTCCGATGAATGTCCCGTCGATATGGCAGACATCGCCCGCTTCAAAATCGATGAGGACGCCCGCGCGCGCGAACTTGCCACGCAGAACTTACGCGTCATTACGCGACACGACGGATTGCTTGTTACCTTCGATCTTTTGCTCAAGGACATCCCCTATTTCAGCCACAAGCGAAAAAAACTCTGGCTGGGTTCGATACCGGGTGATGTGAAAATGCGTTGTTTCGCCTACGAAATTCCATACACACCCGACGCCACCATGTCGAGGCGCCCGGGCAAAGCGTCATACAACTGGCTGTTTAAAGTTTGCCTCTTCATCAAGGGCCCGCGCTTACTCCAAGATCTCCAGCAAGATCTTTCCGGCCTTCCTTGTGGAATCGGCGAGAATGCGGACAAGATCATCGCTAGCGGAAAATTAATTCTCCCGCACGAACGCCTCAGCCTTTCCTCACTTCTCGGCGACGAATCCTTCACCGCCAGGCTGCATCCCATGAAGGAAATATTTCATTGGAAATGGAACCCTGCCGACGTGAAGCCGCACGGTCTGTCTCTGAAAAATGAAAGGGAGATAGTCATACCCGCGACCAGCGAAAGTGAGTTCGACGAGAACGCCTATCTCCGCTACAACGCCGACATTGCTGGAGTCGTGGAGCGCAAGTCAGTCGCCAGTGGTCGCGCTTACTTTGATGAATTTGGCCACAAGGAGGTGCACCAGATTTGCCGTCGAAGCATCGCAGTGGACACATCCAAAACAAAACTTGGCACTGGCGACTTTGATGGAATTCGCGTGACTCTCACCAAGGGCCGCAAGCAGCTTCCTCCCGTGATCAATTGCATCCTCCATGGCGATGGCGACCAGTCCACTGAGCTTCGTTTGCGACCCTCGGAGGGAGGCAATGATTACAGTGCCTTTTTCATCCCGGCATCATTTAAGTCGGCGACGCATGTGGTTAAAAACATCGAGATTGAATTCGAGGAGATTCCCACCGAACGCACCTTTCAGTTAAACGATATCATCCTCTATCAAACGTCATGAATCACTGGGGCCAGAATACTGCATTGGTCGGACATACCGGTTTTGTCGGGTCAAATTTAGCCGCTCAAGGCAATTACTCCGCGCAGTTCAACAGCCGGAACATCGCTGACATCGCGGGAAAATCCTTTGACACCATTGTCTGCGCGGGAGTGCAGGCGGTGAAGTGGAAAGCCAACAAGGAACCGGAAGCCGATTGGACAGGCATTAAAAAACTTCTCCAGCCCTTGGCCACAGTTAAGTCCACACGATTCATTCTGCTCTCAACCGTTGATGTCTATGCCAGCCCTAATGGCGTTACCGAAAATGTGCTTCCATCAATGGAGAATCACGCCTATGGCCGGCATCGCCTGATGGTGGAAGAATTTGTGCGCGACCGCTTTGCCAATCATCACATCGTTCGCCTGCCCGGCTTGTTCGGGCCGGGCTTGAAGAAGAATGTCATCTTCGACCTGCTGCACGATAACTGCCTCGATGCCATCCAGCCCCTCAGCTCGTTCCAGTATTATGATCTCCAGCATCTGACCGCCGATCTGGAAAAGATGGTGCGGGAAAACATCCGCATGTTGAATCTCGCCACCGAGCCGGTTTCAACCAGAGCCATCCTGGAAAATTTCGCGCCGGAGAAACCCGTGGGCAGCAACGCCGGAGCGCCCGCGCATTATGACTTCCGCTCAAAATACGACGCGCTCTGGAACTGCCACGGCGGTTATCTCTATGATGCCGCGACTGTGCTGCGGCAGATAGGCGAATTCATGCGCGCCGAATCAGAAAGCCTGAAAAAAAACCTATGAAACCCGCTGTCTCCAACATCGCCTGGCCTGCTGCGGACGACGAAGCGGCGCTCGATATGCTGCTAGAGGCGAACGTGCGGCACATTGAGATTGCCCCGACACGATACTGGCCCAATCTCACGCAGGTTGATGAGCCCGAAGCGCGCAGCTTTGCGGAAAAACTTCATCAGCGCGGCTTCAGAATCTGCGCATTTCAAGCACTGCTCTTTGGTAAACCGGAGCTGCAAGTCTTCGGTCCCGATGATGGTCGTGCCTGCCTGGAATATCTCGAGGGCGTCTGCCAACTCGCCGGATGGATGGGCGCGAAGGCGCTCGTTTTCGGCTCGCCTAAGAACCGGCTGCGTGGAGGGCTCTCGTTTGAGGCTGCGCTTGCGAAGGCCACGGATTTCTTCCGTGTTCTCGGTGATACCGCAATAAAAAATGGCGTGATCGTTTGCATCGAGCCTAATCCATCGGCCTACGGGTGCGATTTCATCCAGACCGCGAATGAAGCCGCGTCGCTCGTGGAACTGGTGAATTCTCCGGGTATCAGAATGAATCTCGACATGGGTGAACTCATGATGAACGGGGCCAGCGCCGGGCGCGCGATCGAAGAACTGCTGCCCTATGCCGGTCACTTCCATGTCAGTGAACCGATGCTGGAGCCATTTGATTCCAGCCGTGAAGCCCATGCACAAGCCGCGTCCGCATTGAAGAAAGCGCGCTATCGAGGCATCGTATCGCTGGAAATGAAAACCCCGTCAGGCGGATTGCCAGTGGTGAAAGAAGCGTTGCAGAACATGCTACAAGCGTATTTCCCGCATCCATGAGCGCGCACCAAACTTTTCAAAGTGTTGTGATCGGTGGCGGGTTCTACGGTTGTAGCCTCGCCGTGGCTTTGGCCGAACAGGGGCGCAAGGTTTTGCTATGCGAACAGGCGGGCGATCTTCTTACCCGCGCCTCCTACAACAATCAGGCGCGCATTCACAACGGTTACCATTATCCGCGCAGCGTGCTCACGGCTCTGCGCTCTCATGTGAACTTTCCACGCTGGACCGAGGACTATCGCGAATGTGTCGTTGCCGATTTCGAGAAATATTACGCCATCGCGCGGCGCTTCTCCAAAGTCTCCGCGTCGCAGTTCCGCTCCATGATGGAACGCATCGGCGCACCACTTGAACCTGCGCCGTCCCGCATCACTGCGATGTTCAATGAGTCACTCATCGAGCAGGTCTTCACCGTGCGCGAATACGCCTTCGATGCCGTGAAGCTGCGTCATCTGATGCTGGACAAGCTGGAGCGCGCGAAGGTGGAAATTCGTCTGAACTGCAAAGCGGTCAAACTGATGGCCCATGGAAGTGACATCGCCTTAACGCTTCAACAATCTGGCGGCACGGAAGAAATCCAGGCGGCACAGGTCTTCAACTGCACTTACAGCCATATCAATGAACTGCTTGCCGCATCGGATTTGCCTCGCATCCGCTTGAAACATGAGCTGGCGGAAATGGCGTTGGTCGAAATGCCGGAGCCGTTGAAGAATATCGGCGTCACGGTCATGTGCGGGCCGTTTTTTTCCGCGATGCCCTTTCCCGCGCGCGGCCTGCACACGCTCAGCCATGTGCGCTACACGCCGCACGGCACCTGGCAGGACTCGGTCGCGACGAGCCATGATCTGCGTCCTTATCTTGATGCGCAACGGCCCGCCTCCAACTACCGCCTGATGCTGGCGGATGCGCAACGCTATCTCCCGATCCTGCGCGACTGTATTTACAAAGATTCGCTCTGGGAAATCAAGACCGTCCTGCCCGCCAGCGAGGAGGACGACAGCCGCCCCATTCTTTTCCAGCGCGACTGCGGCCTGAAAAATCTGCACTGCGTCATGGGCGCGAAGATTGACAATATTTTTGATGCCTTGACCGAATGCGCTCATCCTGCCTGATTGATCACCATGGAACGCGCCGACCTTCTCATCTCTGTCCTCATGCCATTGCATGAGGATGCGCAGATTATTGGCAGTGTCGTGGAGGAGACTTCCGCCGTGCTGACCCAAAACTACACGCATCACGAAATCATCCTCGTGGCCGATGGCTCGGATGATGCGACACTCGCCGCTGCACAGGCCGTGCTGGCGAAAATTCCCT
>JAYVZW010000096.1:0-7139 GCA_043783015.1 Verrucomicrobiota bacterium | reverse complement strand
CCGGCCCTGGTTATGGCCCCGGCTACGGTGGCGGTTATGGCAGAGGTTATGGTGGCGGCTACGGCAGTGGTTACGGGGGTGAAAGCCGTTACTACGACAACGGCTACGGCTCTCGAAATGACTATCATCATGATCATGATCATGACGACTACCGTTATCGGCAGGATTCACGCCGCGCCGCGCCACAGAAGAAAGTGGAAGTTCATGAGCACTGCTACTGCTCGCACAAAAGCTGCGGCTGCAAGCCCGGCCATCCAAAAGGTGGCTGCAATTGCGATGGCGGAGCGCACCGTCATTGACGGCTCTCAGCCAAGTCGTTGCAGAATTGCCGCAAGTGATTCCGCCGTCTCACCCGGCCAGTGCTTGCGGTCAGTGATAATCGCATTGTCCAAAGAATGATGCTCCGGCCAGTCCGTCCTCAGCGGAATGCGCGGGATCACGCGGGCCACGATCTCTTTGGCGCGATCTGCATTCGCATGCAAATGTCCGATGATCGCGTCCACGGTGACATGCGCCTCGTCGGTCTTCCAGCAGTCGTAGTCCGTCACCATCGCGAGCGTAGCCAGCGCGATCTCTGCTTCGCGCGCCAGCTTCGCCTCCGGCAGGTTCGTCATGCCGATGACATCGAAACCAAGCTGGCGGTTGGCGTTCGATTCCGCGCGTGTGGAAAACGCCGGACCGTCCATGCAGACGTAAGTCCCACCATCATGCACGATAGATCCTGCCGCGTGCGATTCCTCTGCCAGCAATTTGCGCAAACTTCCGCTTATCGGGTCTGCGAACGCGATATGGGCGACAATACCGCGACCAAAGAACGTGTGATGCTCGCGCCGCGAAGTGCGGTCGAAGAACTGATCCGGCAGCACAATATCGCGCGGTTTATATTCCTCCTTCAAGCTGCCCACCGCCGTCACGCAGATGATAAAACGCACCCCAAGCGAACGCAGCGCGTAGATGTTTGCGCGATGGTTAATCTCCGTT
Source organism: Verrucomicrobiota bacterium (assembly GCA_043783015.1). GTDB lineage: Bacteria > Verrucomicrobiota > Verrucomicrobiia > Verrucomicrobiales > Verrucomicrobiaceae > VFKE01. The sequence goes on along the minus strand of JAYVZW010000096.1, from coordinate 6,158 downwards.
GGCAGGAGCCGATGCCCCTTGCCGTGACGCGGAAGAAAGAACACACGGCGACCCGCCATGGTGCCGGAAACGATCTTGTCCGAAGGATCACCAAACGGCGTGCTGACCGCGATCTCCTCGCGCCCGATGAATCCATTGATGTCATACAATCCGCTGCCGCCAATGATACCGATGGCCGGCATTTCTTCACATGTTGCGATGTTCATTCGCCAGAGAGTAGCTTTTGTAGAACGAGTTTTAAAAGGCTAAATATTCTAACTCACCAAATGGTGGAAGGCATAATTAAAATTTCTTCGCAAGAATATTTGTAGTGATTATGAGTTCAGCGTCAAACCCCACGCCTGATAAGTTTGACATACTTGACCTATTATCTCCATTGATACCCACCATGAAAAAATACAACGTCGGCATTATCGGATACGGCTGGGTCGCGGGCGCCCACATTGAGGCGATCAACAAGACGCCGCACGCGCAGGTGACGGCGGTTTATTCCTCCCGCAAACTGAATGAGGCGGAACTGAGCGCGAAGCACGGCGGGAAAATCAAGTGCTACACGGATTACGACAAGTTCCTCGCGAGCGACATCCACGTGACGGACATCTGCTCCATGCCCACGCAGCACGCGCAACAGGCCATCGCTGCGGCGAACGCGGGCAAACACATTATTTTGGAGAAGCCGATGGCGATGAGCTTGCAGGACTGCCGCGACATTGTGAAGGCTGCGGAGAAAAACAAGGTGCGGGGCTGTGTGTGTTTCGAGTGCCGGTTTAGCGGTCAGTTTCTTGCGACCAAGGCACTGGTGGATGAAGGAATGCTGGGCGATCTGCACTATGCGGAGGTGGATTATTATCACGGCATCGGGCCATGGTATGGACAGTTCCGCTGGAACACTGGCAAGGCTGACGGTGGCTCTGCATTGCTGACGGCGGGCTGTCACGCCTTGGACGCGCTGCTGCTTTTCATGGGCAAGGACGTGGTGAGCGTGAGCAGCTTCTCAACGAAATCGAAGAGCAAGATTTTCCGTCCCTATCAGTATGACACCAGCAGCGTGACCATTTTGAATTTCAAGGGCGGCAAGGTGGGCAAGTGCGCAGCCATCGTGGACTGCCTCCAGCCATACTACTTTCACACGCATCTCGTCGGCAGCCAGGGCAGTCTGCTCGATGACAAATTCCACTCGATGAAGCTAAAGACCGACAAGGCTGGCTGGAGCAAGTTGAACATGAAAATGCTCGACTCCGGAGACGTGAGCGATCACCCGTATCAAACGCAATTCGAGGCGTTTTTCGAGGCACTCGACAACGGCAAAAACATGCCGCTCACCAGCTTGCGCGAATCGCTGCGAACATTTGAAGTGCTCTTCGCTGCTGACAAGAGCGCGGCGGAGGAAGGAAGCTTGGTGAAGTTGAGCGAACTTGATTAAAAAAAGCCATAGCGTCCAGTGGACGCTATGGCTCAAATGGGAATGCGATCATTGCGGGCTTTCAGCCCTTACCGCCAGCTTTCTTGAGCATCTCCTCGAGTGTCTTGGCAAACGCCTCAGGAGAATTCGCGCCCACCTGTTTGCCAATGGACTTGCCTGTGGAATCGAGGAACTCAATGTGCGGAATTCCTTTGACGCCGAATTTTTTCATGGGCGCCTTGTTCGCGGCGGCATCGGCGTCAAGGTAGGCCCATACGAACTTGTCGTGGAACGGTTTGACCGCTTCGCTGGGATAGACATTATTTTTCATCTGCTGGCAGGGACCGCACCACACTGCGGAAAAGATGGCGATGACGGGTTTGTTGTCTTTCTTCGCCTCGGAGAGGGCGGTCGGGAGGGAATTCTTGAATTTCGGGCTGCCCTTGGGGTGGTTCCCGCCCAACGCGGTGGAAGCCGCGATGACGGTGATGGCGAAGAATGCGATAAGTTGTTTCATGATGATGATCGTTTGATGAATGGCGGATGCTCTAGCCGGTTAAGTTGACGCAGGATCAGATTTACTTTCCCGCTAGCTTGAGAATTTCTTCAAGCTTCTTGGCAAATGCTGCCGCGGGGCCGGAGCCGACCTGCTGACCGATGGACTTGCCCGTGGAATCGAGAAACTCAATGTGCGGGATGCCGCTGACTTTAAATTTTTCCATGTCGGCTTTGTTCTCATTGTCATCGGCGTCGAGGTAGGCCCAGATGAATTTGTCATGGAGGGGCTTCACTTCCGCGCTGGGATAGACTTTCTTTTTCATACTCTGGCAGGGGCCGCACCAGACAGCGGAGAAAATGGCGATGACGGGCTTGTTGTCCGTCTTGGCCTTGGCCAGGGCGTCGCTCAGCTTGTGCTCAAAAGCCGGGCTGCCCTCTGGGAAGTCTCCGGCAAACGTGGTGGAGGCCGCAATGAAGGCGATGGCAAGAAATGCGATGAGGTTTTTCATGTTGAATATAGCAGGGTGTTTGATTGAGAGTGCAGAGGCGAAGGATGCTGCCTCGTCTGGTTATTTTGTCTTGTCAAAACTTTGAACGTTGAATTCCTTGGCGCTGTCGCCGAGTGCCTTGACGGCATCTTCTTTGGTCAGCGCATCTGAAGACGCGGCAAAGCTCACGATTTGCGATCCCGGTTTTTCGCCCTTGGAAAAATTCACCTCAGCCACTCCGGGCAGTGCCTTCATGGCGGCGGTGACCTTGGCCTTGCAGGCTTGGCAGACAATACCAGTGACGGCAGCCGAGTATTTGGTCTTCGCGTCATCTTCAGCCCGCAGTGGCAGGCAAAGGGCGGTCAGAACCAGCAGAAGAAGCAAGCGCATAAGGTGGGAGGGGCAAATGACTGGCTGTCAATCCCGGATGGAAACGTTGTCACCATCCGGGATGACAGAGAATTCATTTATCGGTTTTCTCGCCGGCCTTGACCCAGCCGGAGATACCGGCAGACATGTGTTTCACGTTCGTGTAGCCGAGTTCCTTGGCCGCATCGGCCGCGCGGGTGTAGGCGTTGCAGGCTGGGCCGCCGCAATAGGCGATGACCAGTGTGCTCTTGTCAGCAGGCAGCTTGGACGCAAGATCCTTGGAGACTTCCGCAAAATCCAGCGCGCCGGGAACATGTCCCTTTTTGTAAGACTGGGCACCATTTACATCGATGATGATGGCCTTGCCGGCGGCGATTTCTTTTTTCACTTCAGGAATGGTAATGTCCGGGAATTCACCGGCAAAGGCGGGCGCGGAAACAAAGACGGTCAGGGCGAGGAAGCAGAGCAGTTTTTTCATGTTCATTTTTGGTTTGGTATTTTGATTTTGGACACTTCTAAGACGGCGGCGAAGCGGCAATTGTTCACTAAAAATAAACAAATCCATCCGCGCCAGCATTCAATACGGTTGAGCCGGAAAAAAGTTGCAGTTCAGCATGCACGATTTCTCCCCCACGTCCAGATTTGCAAATAAATCCGGCTCTGCTATTAACGGACGCCTAAGGCCGCTCGCGATATACCATGCGCACATCATCAACCATGAAAAACCATCCCACAATCCTGAAGACGCTCACCCTGATCCTGTCAGTCGGCATGCACATCGCTCCCGCGGCGCAGCCCGGTGGAACATTGCCCACCATCTCCGCTACCGCGCCTGATGGCTCACTCACGGAAGAAACTAATCTTGGCCCCTACAACCAGCCGGAGTGGACGGAGCACCGCCGCTTTTCCACCACGCGCGTTTACATTCAGAAGGAGCCGTGGGAACTCGGCTTGGAACAATGGTATCGCGTCCGCACTTACGACGACAAGGCGACGGCGAATCGCTTCACGGAGGAACTGGAGATCGGCCTCCCTCATCGCTTCCAGCTCGACCTCTATTGGAACTGGGCGCACGACGGTGAAGGCACGCACCATAATGATTTCGCGGTCGAAGTGCGTCATGCGCTCGCCGACTGGGGAAAAATCTGGGGCAATCCCACGCTCTATCTCGAATATGCGTTCGTGAATCCTGACCTCGGCGGTGACGTGCTCGAGGCCAAAGTTTTGTTCGGCGATGATTTCGGCAAAGGCTGGCACTGGGGCATAAACTTTATCTTTGAAAGCGAACTAAGTCACGAGCGTGCCCGTGAAGCCGCCATCAGCGGTGGCCTAAGCCGCACGATCATCGACGGTGTATTGAGCGCCGGTATCGAAATGCAATGGAAGCACGAGACGGTGGCCAGTGATCGCAGCAACCCCGAGATCCAGTTTGAAATCGGGCCGTCAATCCAGTGGCGTCTGACCAAGAACACGCATCTGGATGTGGTGGCCCTCGCAGGCACTACGGACCAAGGGCCACGTTTCGAGGGCTTTGTAATATTTGGTTTTGATTTTGGCGGCGGGAGCAAAAAAGGTTATACTCCCATATCGACGGGACTGCGCCCCTGAGCGCGGCCCGTATTTTATGAAGATCGATCTGCTCGCCAGCATCACCGTTTCCATAGCCGTGCATGTGGGCGCGGCGGTGGTGGTCGGTGGCTGGCTTGAAAAAATGCCTCCGGGAGCATCAGCATCAATGCCGGGAATCGAAGAGGTGCTTATTGAAATCAGCGCCGGAGATGAAACCGCCGTCGATGATTCAACCGTGACTGCGGCTCCGGCGCAAGAGCAGCCGCAAATCGCAACCGCGCCTCCAGAAAAGTCTGAGGAAGCTCCTCCTGCGCCCGCCATTGTGGAAGCGCCCAAAACCGTCGGCCCGGCCCAGGAAAGGATTGGATTGCCGAAGGTTCCCGAGGTAACTTTATTACTAGACACACCAAAAAAACAAGCGGGCAACCCCGCTATAAAATCCCGCGGCACCGCATCAAGAACCTCCTCCGGCGGCGGAACCACGACTGCGGAATATCGCGCCCGCGCCTCGCTTTCCTATCCAGCCTCCGCGTTGCGGGACCGGGCGCAGGGGCGCGTGGTGCTGCTTGTAGATGTGGACGAAACCGGGAGGGCTGCGTCTGTCACTCTGAAGGAATCCAGCGGTCGCGCCGATCTTGATCATGCCGCCATGAATTGCGCCCGGCAGAGCACTTATGAGCCGTATCGCAGCAACGGTGTCGCGCAGTTCAGCCGCGTTGAAGCACCGTTCGAGTTCAAGGCTTCGCGCCGGTAGCAAGCGCGTCCGGTTCTTGCGGTGTGAGGTGCCGTTACATTTTCCTTACAATCTCCTCACAAGCCGCTGACTCAATTTTCCAAATACCGCCGTGAATGACCGTAGTGCGCAACCCTGCGCGTAACCCCAAACTCAAATCATCCGGCTTATGAAAACAAAACGATCCTTCATCACCCTGCTCGCTTCCGTCACCCTGACGGCGGCGGCATTTGCGGCATCTTCGCCCGTCGAGGTTCGCGTGAACCTCGCGCATCCGAAAATCCCCGCCGATAAAAAATTCACTTCCTATCTCAAGGTCGGCCTTACCGGCCTCAAGCAGGACGAGCATAAACCCCAACGACCACCGGTGAATGTCGCCATCGTGCTCGATCGCTCCGGCTCCATGGGCGGATCAAAGCTGGAGAATGCGAAGCAGGCGGCGAAAGAAGCTCTCGCGCGACTCGGTGGTGATGACGTGGTCAGTGTCATCACTTTTGAGAGCGAAGTGCAGGTCATCGTTCCCGCCACCAAGCTCAACGACCGCGACCGCGTGATGCGCGCCATTGATGAAATTCGCACGGGCGGCAGCACTGCCATCTTCGCTGGTGTGAGCAAGGGCGCGGAGGAATTGCGCAAATTCAAAGATCCAAAACAGATCAGCCGCATGGTGCTCCTGTCCGATGGACTCGCCAACGTCGGCCCCTCATCGCCCGAAGAACTCGGCCGCCTTGGCGCCTCGCTCGCAAAAGAAGGCATCACCGTGACTACGCTCGGGCTTGGCTTGGATTACAATGAACGCCTCATGTCCAAACTCGCGCAGATGAGCGATGGCAATCATGCTTTCATTAAAGATCCGAAAGAACTCGCCAGCGTGTTCCAGGAGGAGTTTGGCGACATCCTGTCAGTGGTTGCGCAAGACCTCCGCGTCATCATTCAATGCGCCGAAGGCGTGCGCCCGGTGCGGGTGCTCGGACGTGAGGCCGACATCCGCGGCGAGCGCGTGGAAGTGACCATGAACCAGCTCCGCGCCGGTCAGGAAAAATATGTGCTGCTCGAAGTCGAACTGCCCGCAGGCCGGGCGGACACCGACCAGATCGTC
>JAYVZW010000095.1:0-2363 GCA_043783015.1 Verrucomicrobiota bacterium | reverse complement strand
CTTTCTTGTTGTCCGCATAAGTCGCCGCCGCGCGGGCCATGACTTCGGCTTCGAACTTGGGCGCAGCTTTTTCGGGCGCGGCTTTCTTCTTGGATGCTTTTTTAGTGGCCATGTTTTGCTTTGTTATGTCCATCCAGCCATCATCTCATCACGGATACAACAAATACTTCTGCCGCTTTGCCCGGAATCCGTCCTCGAATCCGCGCCACGAGGCCGCGATCGCAGCGGGCGAACGTCCGCGCGACAGATCGCCGCGCAGGGAATCGCTGCCATAGACTTTGCTGAACAGGGAGAGCTGGTCGCCACGCATGTTGCGGACAACGGTGCCGCCTTTCATGCGGTTGATCTCGGCGAGCAGAAAGACATCCAGCGCCGTGATGTTCGCCGGTGTGCGGGGATTGATCGAGAGCCTTACGCCTTCTGCCCCCCCGCGTGAATAGGGCGCGTAACTCACACCGGGAAATCCGAACCCCTGACAACGGCGCGCCAGTTCCGCGCCATTAATGCCATTGGCCCCGGCGTAGCCAAAAGGATTCTCGGAACCGATGCCCACATCCACGCCCGCCGCGCCGCCGAGGATGCCGGTCGCAACATAGTTCAGCGGCGATGAGGCATAAGGAATATTCGGCGAGGTGCGGTGCCAGGTCAGCCCCGTGTTCTGCCAGAGCATGTTGCGGTTCCAACCTTGCATCTTCACGACATGGAGATGCGGCCTCGGGCTCACCCAGCCTTCGCCGCAGGCCATCATGGCGAGTTCTCCCGTGGTCATGCCGTGAACGTAGGGCACATTGATCTGGCTCACGAAAGATTTCCACGCACCGGAAACCGGCGGGCCTTCCACGCGCCCGCCGCCGAGCGGGTTCGGGCGATCCAACACGGTGAACTCCTTGCCGTTCTCCGCGCAGGCCTGCATGGCCACGATCATGGTGCTGATGTAAGTGTAGCTGCGGCAGCCGATGTCCTGTAGATCAAAGACCAGCATATCGATCCCCGCGAGCATCTGCGGAGTGGGCTTGCGCGTGTCGCCATAAAGAGAATACACCGGCAGCCCCGTCACCCGGTCGCGCACCGAGCCGAAGTGTCGGCCCGCAACGATGCTGCCGTCAATGCCATGCTCCGGCGCGTAGAGCGCCACCAGCCGCACCCCGGCGCGAATCATGGCCGCGCGGGTGAGCGTTCCTCCGCCGTTCACGCTGGTGTGATTGGTGATCAAGCCCACGCGCTTGCCACGCAGCAGATCGTAGCTATTCCCCGCGAGCACGTCTTCGCCCAAGCGGAACGGCCCGCCTTCCTGACCGCTGAACACCTGGGGCGGGGGAGTCTCACAGGCGGTGAGCAAAAGAACCGGGATCAGCGCGGCGAGGAGTCGGGGGAAATTCATGCCGCAATGTGTCGGCCAGAAGCTGATGAATTCAAACGCGAATGAACCCTACTATTTTGTGGGCCTCCGGTAATGCCTGAGCACTTGGGCTGGCACCGCTAGCATCTCCACCATGAGCGAGGAACCAGCCAAACAGTCTCACTTCATGGGTTGGACTCTGTCAATCGTGGCCGTGCCCGTGCTCTATATATTGAGCTATGGGCCAGTCGTGTATTTGATTAATCGCGGCACGATTCCCCATCCTTTACCGAAAGTGTTGGTAGGTTTCTATAAACCCTGGGTCTGGCTTTATCACGATACGTCACTACGAAACCCTCTCGGCACCTATATATACTGGTGGATTAATGCCGCCCGGGCTGCCAGTAAGCCACTCGCGCCACCCCCAAGCCCCAGCCCCTAGTCCAACTCTCCCAATGCCAGCAATGACCGGTTGCTGGGAGCGCCGCCGTCCACGGCGGCGCGGTAGTCCCTCGTAGATGCAGCCGGCGAGAACGCCAGCGCTCCCAGAGATTTCGCCAGCAGAGTGGAATCGTGCGCGGATGCGTTATTGAGTCGGGCATAAAAAGGCGACAATTTTTAAGGAGGGACGGCACTCTTGCCGTCCAGTGGCTTCGGTGGTATAAGACGACAAGAGTGTCGTCATTCCTTGTCGTTGAGATGCGGCTGACAATAATGCTCCAGCCCGACCAGTGGAGCGATGCGGCGGAAATCCGGGTGCTGTGAGATTTCTCCTGTTCCGCTAGTCTGGGCTACGGTTTACTTCCCGCAGAAAGCTCCGGCATCTTCGGCCATGCCGTGCGCAACATATCTAACACGGGCTGGCGGGTGGCTTCGGGTAGCTGGGCCATGTTTGCTTCATGCGCCTTGAGAAAAGCGGACACACCAGCGGCGCTGTCATTTTCCAGCAAGGCGAGGACGAGGTCGGCACCAAAGGTGCGCGGTTGCAGTTCCTTGAGATACTTTATTACGAGATCATACGGGG
>JAYVZW010000094.1:0-7142 GCA_043783015.1 Verrucomicrobiota bacterium | reverse complement strand
GCACGGTCGATCCCGTGACTTCGACCAAGCCTTCTCCAACAACGAATTCTTCCGCTTTGCCGCCACGGATGAATCGGAGTTCTCCTGGCTTGAGCATCGTAACCAATGGCGCGTGTGCGGGCAGCACGCCCATCTCTCCCTCGGTGCCGGGAAGGACAACGCTATCCACATCGTCTGAAAAGACGCGCGACTCAGGAGTGACGATTTCGAGTTTTAATGGCATGGAATGAAAGGATGAAGGCGGAAGGATTAAGGATGAATCAGATGTGCGACTGTTGGCTATTTTATCCTTTCGCCTTCATCCCTTATCCTTTCATAGATTAGGCTTTCTGCACCGTATCAATGCTGCCCTTCATGTAGAAGTTGGCCTCGGGAACATCGTCGTGCTTGCCATCGAGGATTTCGGCGAAGCCTTTGACGGTATCCTTGACGGAGACATACACGCCGGGGCTGCCGGTGAATACTTCGGCGACGGCGAAGGGCTGGCTGAGGAAACGCTGAAGTTTGCGCGCGCGATAAACGGTGAGCTTGTCGTCGTCGTTCAACTCGTCCATGCCCAGAATGGCGATGATGTCCTGCAAATCCTTGTAGCGCTGAAGCACGCGCTGCACTCCGCGAGCGACACGGTAATGTTCTTCACCGACAACATCGGGAGCGAGGGCCTTGGAGGTGGAGGAGAGCGGATCAACGGCGGGATAGATGCCTAGCTCGGCAAGCGAACGCTCCAACACGACGGTGGAGTCAAGGTGCGCGAAGGTGTTGGCCGGAGCTGGGTCGGTCAAGTCATCCGCAGGAACGTAAACGGCCTGGAACGAGGTGATGGAACCCTGCTTGGTGGAAGTGATTCGTTCCTGCATCGCGCCCATTTCAGCAGCGAGGGTCGGTTGATATCCGACGGCGGACGGTGTGCGACCCAGCAACGCCGACACTTCAGAACCGGCCTGGGAGAAACGGAACACGTTGTCGATGAACATGAGCACGTCTTGGTTTTTCTCGTCACGGAAGTATTCCGCCATCGAGAGCGCGGAAAGGGCGACGCGGAGACGTGCGCCGGGAGGCTCGTTCATCTGGCCGTAAACGAGTGCAACCTTTGATCCGTCTTTAAGAATTGGGCGGCCTTTGTCGTCTTTCTTCACGTGGCCTTTCTCATCTTTTTCGGTGGCGATAACGCCCGATTCGATCATTTCCCAATAAAGGTCATTGCCTTCACGGGTTCGTTCACCGACGCCCGCGAACACGGAGTAACCGCCGTGGCCTTTGGCGATGTTGTTGATCAGCTCCATGATGACAACGGTCTTGCCCACGCCTGCACCGCCGAACGCGCCGACCTTGCCGCCTTTGGTGAAGGGGCAGATCAAATCGATGACCTTGATGCCGGTTTCGAGAATCTGTGCTGAAGGATCTTGGTCAATGAGCTTAGGAGCTGGGCGGTGAATTGGATAACGCTTCTCAACGATCGGTGCGGCCTGATCGTCCACCGGGTCGCCGGTGACGTTGAAGATACGGCCGAGCACGGCTTCGCCAACGGGGACAGTGATCGGTGCGCCGGTGTCGGTCGCGTTCATGCCGCGCTTCAAGCCGTCGGTGGAGGTCATCGCCAGGCTGCGAACCCAACCGTCGCCCATGTGGCTCTGCACTTCGCAAATCAGGCGCGTGGCCTTGCCCAACATGTCGTAGTTGATCTCAAGCGCGTTGTAAATTTCTGGTAGTTTGCCAGCTGCTGAGAAGTCCACATCCACCACGGGGCCGATGACTTGAACGATTTTGCCAATGTTGCTCATAGATTAAAAGATGGGAGATGAAGGTTGGCTGAATGGTTAACCCAGAGCCATTTTTGCGGTGGTGATTTCGAGGAGTTCGTTGGTGATCGCGGCCTGGCGCACTTTGTTGTATTCCAAAGTGAGATCCTTAATCATGCCGTTGGCGTTGTCAGTCGCGTTTTTCATGGCAACCATGCGGCTGGAATGCTCCGAGGCGCGGGCTTCAAGGATCATCTGGTAAAGCGTGTAAGCCACGTAGTCGGGCATGATCTTGTTAAGCACCTCTGCGGGCCCAGGCTCAAATGTGTATTGCGGAGTCATGCCGGGGAGCACTTCCACAGCCTCGCCCTTGTCGAGTCCGTGAAGCGAGCGCTTTCCACCTAAAGTAACGTGATCAATCGGCAACAGAGTCTCCACGACGGGCACCTGCGTGACGGTGTTGACGAAATTGTTGAAGGCGACTTTGACGGCCTTGTATTCGCCGCTGAGGAAGCGTTCCTGGATGTGCTTGGACACCGGGCGCACTTGGGCAAAGTGTGCTGGATCGGAGATGGAAAATTCAGCGGTAAGATTGCGCTTGAGACGACCGAGAGCCTGAGCACCCTTGCGGCCGATAGTGATGAAATCGATATCGACATCAGCTGCGGCGATGACTTTTTTCAGCAAGTTCGTGTTGAGGCCGCCGCACAATCCTTTGTCGGTCGTGATGACGAGAATGAGAGTCTTGCTGCCCTTGCCATCCGAGAAATACGGATGTGTATCCTTCTCGATGTGCTCGCGCAAACCAGTCAGGATTTTGTTGAACATATCGGCGGAGGGACGGCGGTTCGTGGCCTGATCCTGCGCTTTCTTCATCTTCGCAGACGCGACAAGCTGCATGGCCTTGGTGATCTGGGCCGTGCTTTTGACCGACTTGATGCGTCGGCGGATGTCGCGTGTTGAAGGCATTTAACTAAAAAGGATGAATGAGGATTATTTCCAGCTCGTCTTGAAGTCGTCGAGCGCAGTCTTGAGATCGGCTTCAACATTGTCGAGCGCCTTCTCGTTGCCGAGTTTGTCCATGAGGGCTTCCTTGCGGGTGTTGAGGAATTCTTCGAGCTTGCCTTGGAACTCGCGCACGCGGTCAACCGGCACGGAATCGAAGTAGCCCTTCTGCATCGCGTAAAGCGAGGCCACCATGATGGGCAGGCTTTTTGGTAGATATTGCTGCTGCTTGAAGAGTTCCACAATGCGCGCGCCGCGATCAAGCTTGGCTTTGGTGGCGGCATCAAGATCGGAGCCGAACTGTGCGAATGCTTGCAGTTCGCGGAACTGCGCGAGATCGAGCTTCGTGGTGCCGGACACTTTTTTGATGGCCTTGGTCTGTGCGGCGGAACCGACTCGCGAAACGGAAAGACCGACCGAGATGGCAGGGCGAACGCCTTGATAGAACAAGTCGGTCTCCAGGAAAATCTGACCGTCGGTGATGGAGATCACGTTCGTGGGAATGTAAGCCGAGACGTCACCGGCTTGCGTTTCGATGATCGGCAGCGCGGTCATGGAACCTCCGCCGTAGTTTTCATTGACGCGCGCGGAGCGTTCGAGCAAGCGGCTGTGGAGATAGAACACGTCGCCGGGATAAGCTTCACGACCAGAGGGGCGCTTGAGCACGAGGGAGACCTGGCGATAAGCCACAGCCTGCTTGGACAAGTCATCAAAGACGATAAGAACATCCTGACCTTGATCCATGAACCATTCGCCAATCGAGCAGCCGGAATAGGGCGCGAGGTATTGGTTGACCGCACTGTCGGACGCCGAGGCGTTGACGATGACGGTGTATTCCATCGCGCCCGAGTCTTCAAGAATCTTGATGGTGCGGGCGACGCTGGACTGCTTCTGGCCGATGGAGACGTAGATGCAATAGAGCGGCTTGTGGCCCTGAAGCTTGCCCTGCTCGGCGGCTTTGTTTTGCTTGGCCTGCGAGATGATGGTGTCGATGGCAATGGTGGTCTTGCCCGTGGCGCGGTCGCCGATGATGAGTTCGCGCTGGCCGCGGCCAATCGGAATCATGGCGTCGATGGACATGATGCCGGTCTGCACAGGCACGGAAACGGATTTGCGGGTGATGATGCCCGGTGCAATTTTTTCGACGGGATATTGCGCCTCGCCTTTGATCGGACCTTTGCCGTCAATGGGTTCGCCGAGCGCGCTGACTACGCGACCGAGCAGACTCTTGCCAACCGGCACGGAGAGCAGGCGACCTGTGGTTTTGACTTCATCGCCAGCCTTGATCGTTTCTCCCGAGCCGAGAAGCACGCAGCCGACTTCGGTTTCTTCGAGGTTGAGCGCGAGGCCGTATAGACCGCCGGGGAACTCGATCATTTCGTTGAGCATGACATCGCTCAAGCCCTCGACTTTTGCCACGCCGTCGCCGATTTCGCGCACGATGCCGACATTGGATTTGGTTACGGAAGTCTTCAGACCTGCGATTTCAGTTTCGATTTCCTGGAGGATGCTGCTCATAACGTTTCGGATATTTAATAAAATGTTTTAACGCGATCAGGCGAACCGCTCGCGGAGGGCCTGGAGTTTTGCGCGGACGCTGCCGTCCCAGACATGGCTGCCCACTTTTACGCGAAGGCCGCCGATGAGTTCGGGGTTGATGAAAAAGTCGAGCGAAAGGTCTTCGCCATATTTCTTCTGGAGATCGCGGCGCAACTGTTCCCGCGCTTCGGTGGAGAGCTGTGTTACGCTCTCGACAGTCGCGGTGCGCTTTTCTACTTCCAAGCGGATGAGGCGCTGGAAGGCGGTGAGGATGGCCTGATAATTTCTGGGCTTCTTAGTGCCGACGAGTTGGATGACGCGCTTCACGCGCGTGGAGTGGAGTCGGCCATCCGCATCAAAGCACGCACGGAAAAGCTGCCGTGCGGAGCGAAGTGCGTCTTTGCTGATTTTCATGGCCGGTTCGTTAGAATCAAAGAATTACAAGGAGACCTGCGCCGCCGTCTCGCTGTTGATGCGGGTCTGGTCGTCGTTGGTCAGGACTTTGCCGGTTACGCGGGAAGTGGTGTCCACCACCATGCGGCCGAATTCACGCTTGAGCTGTGCAATCAGTTGTTCCTGCTCCAGACGGGCGGCTTCGCGGGATTTTGCGACAATAGCGGCAGCCTCGGCCTGAGCTTCCTCGCGCTTCTTGGCGGCGAGTGCGGCAGCGCCTTCGCCAGCCTCTTTGATAAGGCGGTTGGACTCGGCGTTGGCCTTGTCCAGGATGGCCCGCGCATTTTCATCAGCGGCAGCCAAATCGCGCGAGATTTTTTCCAGCTTAGCTTCGCCGTCAGCGATGCGCTTGCGGCGCGCTTCCAGCATGGCGCTGATGGGGCCGAACGCGTAACGGTTCAGCACAAAGTAAACCACCGCGAAGATGATTACTTGGGCGGCGATTCTCGGCCATTGGATTCCGAAGTCCATGATGCGAAGCTTGTGCGGTTTAAAATTTTTTGGGCGGGCCACCGAAGCGGCCCGCCCGGATGTGATGCTTTATTTTTGGGCCAGGAACAGGGCCATAACGCCGAGACCTTCTGCGAGTGCCATGGCGATAATGCCGATGACGAGGATGTTGCCGAATGCGCCGGGGTTGCGGCCGACGGCTTCAACAGCTTTCGATCCGGCAAGGCCGACGCCGAGTGCAGCGCCGAGGACACCAAGGCCGCTGGCAATGTTGCCGCTAACGCCGTGTGCGACGGTGTCCACGTGAGGGGCCACTTGCTCGGCCATGGTCATGAGTTCAATAATCATATTGTTGTATTTTTTTATTTTGGTTGGTTTGCCCGCATCCACACGTTAAGCATGGTCCTGCGGGAAAGTTTTAGTGGTGGCCGCCCTCCTCGCCTCCGTGGTCATCGTGCGTAGTTGAAAGCTGGATGTAAACGGCACACAAAAGCGTGAAGACCATGGCCTGAAGCAGGCCGACCAGCAATTCCATGAAGTAAAATGGAATGGGCAACAGAACACTGCCAATAAAGCTGAGCGGAGCGCCCATGCCATCCATCATTCCGCTCATGGCATGAATCACACTCTCGCCAGCATAAACGTTGCCATAGAGACGAACCGCGAGCGTGAGCGGACGAATGACGATGGAAACCAGCTCAATGAGACCAACGAAAAGAAAGACTGCAGCGACCACCATGCCCATCAAACCCTTTAGTCCGCCCTTGGGTCCAAATGTGTGAACAATGAAACCCCACACGCCAATTTCCCTGATCGTGATGTAAAGCCAGACCAGAAAGGCAGACAATGCCAGTCCGATGGTGAGATTCAAATCCGCTGTCGGCGGACGAATTACCGCATCCATCATGTCATGCTCCCCGGAACCGATCGTGAGAAAACCGGAGCCATGCCCCCAGCCGATCGTGCCGACTCCAGGCAGAAGGCCAATCCAGTTCGATGCCAGAATGAAGATAAAAAGCGTGCCCAGCAAGGGAAAAGCCTTGGGCGCGATTTTGGGGCCGACAATGCCCTCCACCTGCCCATAAAGAAACTCGACGAGAAATTCAAAAATGTTCTGCGCCGAAAGAGCGCGCGCTGGAACCAGCTGCATGTTCGCTGTCGCGCGACGCGCGAATAACAGCAGGCCGAAAAGAACCAGCCCCGCCACCGCGATGGAACTGGTCAGGAACGAAAGCATTCCCGAACCGCCGAAAATCGGCCTGGCATCGGGGCTAACCGAGGCCAGAAAAACGGGCAGATGTGTCATCAAAACGGGCATGAGAAAGGCGGGCGCAGAAACGGGGGCCGTCTTTATACTCAGTGCCAGAAATGGGCGCAAGAGCTATTTGTGAAAAATTTCACAAAGTCGGTTTATGTTATTAAAGTGTTATGCCACCCACCTTCACCCCGTCAGGGGTGCGACATCCAAACCCCGCGCTTGCATCCGCGTCGCCCCTCGGCCATCATGCGTCCTACACGTGCGGGTAGCTCAGCGGTAGAGCGGCTCGTTTACACCGTCGAGTGGTTATATGGCCCCACCTCGCCTGAAGTGCTCTCACCTAGGTAAATAGCGATTTTTGGATTTCGCTCGAGGTTCCGAAAAGGCTCCATTTATGCTCATTTTGCCACCCCGAGTATACAAAGAAGTATCAGCACGGCCTCTGTTCCATGCACCGTGAATCGCCTGCGCAAATCAATGCTTCTCCCGCTCCCTTCTGGCACTTGATCACCTTCATCACGATCACCAGGCTAATCGGGTCCACACATTCCACCGGTTCTCACAGCAGTGCTGTCCATTTGGCGCTTCACGGTTCACCGTAATTGGGTGAATCATTCCCCCCCTTCACAGACGAATACAGTGCATGAGCGTTCAAGTTTACGGGTGCAATCATGTAGTCATCGAAGTGGATGACGTGG
>JAYVZW010000093.1:0-7144 GCA_043783015.1 Verrucomicrobiota bacterium | reverse complement strand
CCGTTGGTTGAGGCGCGGGTTGTGGGCGCTGCTCATGCTGGTGGTGCTCATGATCATGCTGCACCGCCCGCTGCTGCGTCTGGCCGTGGGATGGGTGGGGCAACATTATGCCGCGGCGAATAATTTCCAACTGGCGTGGAAGGTAACGGGATCCATGACGTCGGATTTGTCTGTTGGTGACATGCTGATCTCCGGGGCGCCGAACTCGGCGATCCGACAGCTTCAATGGCGTCGCGCGTCGGTTGATTACAGTCTGTGGGAGATGATTACCCAAGGCTTTGCGAAGGGTGTGCATGGCTTGACTTTGGCTGACGCCAACATCGAGCTGGTTCTGCCTCTAGCCTCTGGCGCAAAACCGCATGGCGCTAAACCTGTCCAATCGAGCGCCGGCCTGCCTGACATCTGGCTGCGACAGCTTGATTTGCGCAACATCAACGCCCGCATCATCACGGGAGATGGCGACATCGTCCTGCGGGGCTTCACATTGTTGCTGGATGAAACAAAAACCGGGACGCTTGAGATCGAAGATCTGACGGTGCCTGCGACGGGCCTTCATCTCTCTGCCGTGCATGGCAAGACAGAAATTAAAGGACGAACCGTGATCCTCACCGATCTGGTGTTCACGCCGGATATGGATGTGCCGCGCTTCACCATGGACTTGCTGCATTGGCAAAAAGGCTCGTTGCCGTTTCAACTGCTCGCGCATTCTGGCAAGGCCACCATCAAGTCCTCGGGTCGTGTTGATGACCTCTCCACCAGCCCGTCGCTAGATGTCACGCTCGCCTTGAGCCAGCTTGCTCACACAGATGTCGCGCGCTGGATGAAGCTTCCCAAAGATACGACTTGGATGATCGAATCCGCTGAGTTGCGAGTGATAGGACCGCTAGCCAAACCGCAGATGCTGAATGGAACGCTGGCGCTCGCCGCGTCTGACATTCATGCCGCTAATGTGCATTGCGATCATCTCAGCGGACGTGCCGTCATGACTCATGGTGTTGTGAAAGTGGAGTCTCTCGACCTGCATCTGGATGACCTAAACAAAGTTGCTCTCACGGGCGATGTGAACCCGGCCGATCGCCAGCACGCAGTCGTTTCGTGGAATGCAAACTTTGGCAACCTTGCCTCCATTATCCCGATAGACGATCTGCCCGACATGCGGTGGCTTGCCACCAGCGGCACCGCCACGTTCGACATAGCGGATATGATAGAAGGTAAGTTTAACAAGATCACCAGCAAAGGCACCGCTGAAGTCGATGAGCTGACGTGGCGGCAACGACGGATGGAGAGGGCATCGCTGGCTTTTCAGCTTCATGAAGGTCAGGCGGAATTGTCCAAGCTCGACCTGCGTCTTGATGCCATGAGCAGTATCAGCATCACTGGCATGATTGGACTGGCGGATAGACAAGCCTTCAATCTGCAATGGCAGGCGGAGGCGGGCAACCTCGCAGTAGTCGCTCCATGGCTGGGCATTAAGGACACGCCCCTGCCGAGCGCGGGAATGTTCACATCACAAGGCAAAGCAAGTGGTGCAATGGCTGATTTGCGTGCGCAAAAATACCAAGGTCTGATCGCAGATGGCATGGCGCACATGACTGGCGTCGTATGGCAGGACGCTCGCCTGGAGGATGCCTCGCTAAATTTCTCCTGCCGCGATGAGCACGTAGAAGTAAAGAAACTGGAGGTGCGGCTCAATGAGCGCAACACTCTCACTGCGATGGGACATGTAAAGCTCGACACGTCGGGCGAGTTCGATGCAGAAGCCAGCGCCACGCTGGATCAGCTTGCCGATTTTTCCGGCTGGATGGAGCTGGCCAAGCAGCCGCGCATCACGAGTGGAAGCGCAGCATTGGCTTGGAAAGGCACAGGAAAGATCGCTCAACATGAGATCACGGGCGCGGGTTCGGTGAACATTGCAAACCTGAAACTCGAGGGCCGCACTGAAGTTTTTGCGCTGGCTCTTGAGACGCGCCATGCGGGCCAGCGTGCGGAGATTACGACGTTCAAAGCCAGCTCGGGAACAATGCGCGCGGAAGCGTCCATGACGCTGACGGATACTGATCTGACCATTCCCCAACTCGTGCTGTTCTCGGGCGAGACACGCCTCATTGACGGCTCCGCCGAGGTGCCGCTCGCCCTCTCGCAAACACTGCGACCGGCAGTGCCTTTGGATGCATCAAGGCCGATGAAGGTGCATTTGCACATGGCAAAAATGAAAGTGGAGGACTTGTTCATGATGATCGGCCAGAAGCCTCCAGTGACGGGCATGGCAGCGATGGATCTTGATTTGACCGGCACCCTGCCGGAACTCGGCGGAAGACTCACGGCAACGCTTTCGAATGCACGCACTGACGCTACGAAGGGAAAGCTGGATCCCGCACTGGTGCAGCTTGAGGCAACGTTGGCGAAGCGCATGCTCACCATCAAGTCCACCGTTCGACAAAAGCCGCTGCAAACGCTGACGGCGGATGCGGAACTGCCGTTCGATATGGAGAAGCTGATAAGCGCGCCTGGCTCATTCTTGGATACGTCACTGAAAGCACACGGCATATTACCTAAGTCTGATTTATCATGGGTGCCTCGCCTTGTTCCAGCTATCGCTGCCATTAACGGCACCCTCAGTGCTGACGTGTTACTCAGTGGATCGTTGCACAAACCCGAGTGGCATGGAGCGGTCCAGGCTGATGCACAGCAGGTGGCCATCAAGGATTCCGACATGGACATCAGGAACGTAAAAGCACGCACCACCTTCACAGGCCAGCGCCTTACGCTTGACGATGTTTCCGCTTCGCTCTCAGGCGGCGAGATGCGCGCTGGTGGGACGGTGGAACTAACATTCTTGACCGATCCCATTTTGAATCTGCACCTCGATGTGAAGCAAGCACTGATCGTGCGCAATGACACGATGAGTCTGCGTGCCGACGGCAATCTCACCTGCACTGGCCCACTCGCGAAGGCAGATGTTAAGGGTCGTGTGGAGCTGGTGCGCGGTCGCGTGTTCAAGGAGATTGAGTTCCTGCCACTGTCCTTACCAGACCAGCTTCCGTCACCACCTGCGATGGTAAGAATCGTGTCGGCGACGCCTTCGGCACCCACTCCCTTTGCGCAGTGGAACTTTAATGTGGACATCGTCACGCGCGAACCCATCCGGCTGCTGGGCAATGTGCTGAATGGCGGCGCGGTGGCGAATTTTCATGTCAGCGGGACCGGGGCACTACCGGTGCTGGAAGGTAAATTCTCTCAGCAAGGTGCGAATGTGAAGCTGCCGTTCAGCACCTTGGCGCTCTCGCGTGGTGACATTATCTTCACGCGGGAGAAGCCCTTTGAGCCGCAGCTTGATCTGCAAGGCGATTCACTCGTGAACAACTATCAGGTCACCGTCTTTGCCACGGGATCAGCGGCGCATCCGACGCTGCGCTTCACCTCCAGTCCGCCTTTGTCGGAGCCGGAGATTGCGACACTGCTCGCCACCGGCACTGCTGGAGGCAATGCACAATCAGCAGGTGGCGTCGCAGCGAATCGCGCGGCCTTTCTCGTTGTGAGCAAGGCGTATCACAAACTATTTGGCAAATCGACGTCCAGCCGCCAGGCAATGGAGCCGGCAGGACGCACCTCATTCAACTTCAATCCCCTGAGCTCTGGTGCTTCACAGGCCAGCGTGTCTGGCACCTATGAGATCACGCCGAACTGGCAGGCGGAGGTGGGTGTCGGCGAACGCGGCTTCCGCGGAATGCTCAACTACCTCGTGCGCTTCCGATGAAACAACATCGTTACATCGTCACGGCTTTTATCAGCCTATGTCTCTGCGCTCGTGGCGAAGAGGTTGCGGTTGAATCTCATGGGCTTCGCGTGCGCGTTGATGGCGTCAGCATGGCTGCGTCTGCTGATGTGAAAGCAATCATCGAGGAGCAGGCGGCCTTGACTGAGGACTCGACGGTGACGCCGCCACTGGCGGATGACCTCGCGTTCTTTCTGCGTCTGCGCTACCGCGAACTGGGCTATCGCGAGGCGGTGGTCACATGGAAGGTCGTTGATAACACCGGGTTGCTGCATGTGAATGAGGGCGAGCGTTACAACGTCGGCGTAATTTCGTATAAAGGAAATACCTCGCAAAAGGAGACCGACCTCAATGCGTATCTGTTGCGACCGACTCATGAAAAGCTGGGCCATGCGAGCGTGATCGTGCCTTTTGTGGAAGCAGATTTGAAGGCCGGTGCCGACCTGGTGCAAAGATATTTTCAAGCGCAAGGCTTCCTCAATGCGGCTGTCGAGCCACCATTGTTTTCGCCGCATTCAAATTCGCACACCGTGGACGTGCTGGTGAAAGTAAAGGAGGGCCAGCGCTCCATTTTCGGCACGGTGCAGGCGACCGGCGAACTCAATGGTCAGGAACGCGAAGTGGCAAAGCTGTTCAAGGATCTTACAGGCCAGCCATTCAATGAAGTCACTATAGAGACGGCCCGCAAAAAAATCGTCGGTATCTATGAGCAGCTTGGTTACTACACCGTCACCGTTAAGTCGGAGACGGACGTGACCCGCCACGCGGATGGCTCCGTGCCTGTGTTGTATCGCATCTCGACCGGACCGTTGTTCCGCATCACAGATGTCGCTATTGCATCAAGCTTTTCCACCGGGGCACAGCGAATTATTCGCAGCAACCTCAAACGCGCGATTGATCGCACCTATTCGCCGTCAGAACTGGAGTTCATGACCCGCGCCAGCCTGGATACAGGCGTGTTCTCGCGGCTCGATGTGAAGCCGAGGACCAACGGAGACGGCACGCTGGCTCTGGACATTTCCGGTGAGGAGGCCAAGCGCACTACACTCTCCGCCTCCCTCGGGTTTGAGACTTTCCAAGGGGCCATCATCAGCGCCGAAGCGCGGCAGGTGAACTTCAGGGACACCGGGGACACGGTGCGCGTGAAGGCGGAATACACCACGCACGGTTTGAACGCCGGTATCAAGTGGCTCGATCCAGCGATCTTTGAAACGCCTTTTAGTCTGGATGCCGAACTCGCCGCGCAGTCGTTGAATGTCTTCGACTATCAGCGCCACACTGTGATGCTGCGAACCGGCTTGAAGCGGCGCTGGAACAAGCACATTGTCACCAATCTTTTCGGCGATGTCTCCACGAACAAAGTGTCGTCAGACAAGCTGACGCCCGATGAGTTGGGACCGGCGGACTACCAGCTCGGCACGATCGGGGCGGCGCTCGTATTAGACTTTCGCGACAACCCCTTGCTGCCGACACGCGGCTGGATGAGTGGCCTCACGATCACCAGTGCTTCCGGCACCACCAGCTATCTGCGCGGCGACTTGGAGTTCGCTTATTATAGACCTTTCACCAAGAAATTCCGCGCTGCCATCCGGGGGAAGAGTAGCATGATTCAGAGCAGCGGCGGTGTTGAGGAATTGCCCATCGACCTTCGCGTTTACAATGGCGGCGCAACCAGTGTCCGCAGTTTCGCTGAGCGAGAAATGGGACCGCATTCCCGATCTGGCGATACACCCCTAGGTGGACGCATGAGCCAGACAGGCAGTCTGGAGTTTTCGTATGAAGTGGTGCCAAGCTTGGAACTGGCTTTGTTCGGCGACGCTGGCAATCTCAGCGATACGGTGCGCAACCCGTTTTCGCAGCCCTCTGGCCTGCGATACGCTATCGGCCTCGGCCTGCGCTACAAACTGCCCATTGGTCCGCTGCGCATCGACTATGGCTTTAACCCTGATCGTCAGCGGGGCGAGCCGATGGGCGCGCTGCACATCGCGTTTGGTTTTGCGTTCTGATTGGGCGAAAGGAGGTCATGCGAGTGAAAACCCCGCCGCCTCCAAGGCCGCGCGCAGTTTTACTTTGCCATCGGAATCAACGACATCGCCGTGCCCAACGATCACCCGGTCGAAATCCCATTCGAGGATCGTCGCCAGCGAATTCTGGAACGCCGCCTCATTCTTCACTCCGGCCTTCATTGGGCGGGACATTCCTGGATGATGCTCGCCGCCCACGGCGACGTTACGGAATGCCCGGAAACGCCTCGCGTCCTTCGTTGGCAAAAGTGTCATGCCGTAAAATGCCGTCCAGCAACCAGCCGGGTTCGCCGAGCGCGCGGATCGCCGCCACGTCCTCCGGGGTGAACGGAGCGGTGGAGTGAATGACCAGCTTTCCCGAGCGGAGGCGGATGAGCGTCACGGTGAACGATTCCCAATTTGATTGCGCGATGCAGCTATTGAAGGCCGCCGGATTTCCAAAGTGTGGCCTGCCCTTCGCCAGTTTCTCCCAGAGTTTCCAACCGCCGCTATCGACTTTGGTCAGCCGCTTTGGCGCGCTGGTCATGGAGCCGTTCTGGAGGAAGACCATGTCGCCGTCATTCACGGTGATGACCTCGCTCGTCCCTGCCCGCAGGCAGAGGATGCCGGTGGCGATGAATTCTACATCCCCTGACTGGTTGGTGATGTTCGTGACTTTGCAATCGGTGATCAATTGGACGCCTTGATCTTTGAGCCATTTTTGCAAAGGCAACACCAGCGAATCATACTGGTTGTAGATGGTGCGCTTCACGCCTGCGAGCGACTCGATGCGCGTGAACTCCATCATGAAACGGAGCAGGTAGCGCTTGAACTCAACCGCGCTGTGCCACGGTTGGAAGGCGAAAGTGGTGAACCACATGAACCAGAACTCTGTCTTAAAAAACTCGGGAGAGAGGTGGTCGCCGAACGGGCCTTCGTTGCGGACGGCTCGCGCGGGTTCACGTAGCCTTCGATGACGAAGTCGGCGTGGGGTAAAATTGTTTTTCAACTCTCGCCTGTCCGAATGCGGTAAACGCAGCGACGGGCGCCGGCCACCATGTGCTCCGTGCGCTCGATGGTGACGCCCTCGCCAAGAATGGCGCGGAAGACATCCATTTCCGCATCGCACAGCTTGGGGCACACCTTGGCTGCGGCGGAGATCGGGCAGTGGTTCTCGATCAGCAGGAACGAACCGTCAGGCTGGCGCTGCACTTCGGCCATGAATCCTTCTTCGTTGCGAAGGGAGATTAACGCCCGCAGTCGATTCTGGAGCGAAGCGCGAGCCGGGATGCGGGACCGGTAGGTCTCGATCTGTTGCTCGGCGCATCGCGAGATGACTCGTTTGACGCCCTCTTCGCCGAAGGTC
>JAYVZW010000092.1:0-7160 GCA_043783015.1 Verrucomicrobiota bacterium | reverse complement strand
GCTGGGAACTGACATAATCCTGCACCTCGCCGGGGAAGGCATCGAGAATGCGCGCAATGGTAGAACTCGCGTCGGTCGTGTGCGTGGTGGCGATGACCAGATGCCCGGTTTCCGCAGCCGTGATGGCGATGCGAATGGTCTCCAGATCACGCATCTCGCCGATGACGATGACATCTTCGTCCGAGCGCAAGGCACCGCGCAAGGCATGGACGAAACTCTGCGTGTCCGCTCCCACCTGCCGCTGCCGGACCACGCCGCGATGATGTTCATAGACATATTCGATGGGGTCCTCGATGGAGAGAATGCTACCGCCCCGTTCCCGGGCGATTTTCTGAATCATGCTGGCCAGCGTGGTGGTCTTGCCGGAGCCGGTCGTGCCGGTGATGAGGATCAATCCGCTGTCTTCATGGCAGAAGTTTTCCACCGTGGGGCCGTGACCGAGATTGGCCAGCTCAGGAATCACGTCCGGCACATGCCGGAAGGTGGC
The DNA here is from genome assembly GCA_043783015.1 of Verrucomicrobiota bacterium. Classification (GTDB taxonomy): domain Bacteria; phylum Verrucomicrobiota; class Verrucomicrobiia; order Verrucomicrobiales; family Verrucomicrobiaceae; genus VFKE01. The sequence goes on along the minus strand of JAYVZW010000092.1, from coordinate 6,673 downwards.
CTCCACGTGGCCCATGGCAAAGCACGCCGAGCCGCGAAAGCGCCCGAGGTTTTCCACATTGATGGCGAAGTCCAGTTCCCAATCATGCTCAAGTCGCGCGCGCTGGGTTTCCTTCAGAGCACCGAAGACAAGATCGCGGCAGACAGTCGCATCCACCACCTCCTCCACCAGCGGTTGGAGAACTCCGTTCACGCGCACCATCGGTGGCGCGCCCGCGCTCAGATGGAGGTCGGAACCGCCGGCCTCGCAAACCATCGTCAAGTAGTCAATCAGATCAGCCATGGAGGGGAATGATGAAGGGTGAATTTTGCATGATAAATTGTGTGCTTAACCTTGAATGCCCCGCGCCGCACGACGGAAATCCGTCTCGCTGCCGAGAGCTTCAATCGCCGTCTCCTCGGAAATGATCCCCTGCTGCCACGCCGCCACGACGGTGTGCAGGAATGAAACGGCATTGGGATCGCCACCGCGACGGAGATAATCTTCCATGTGGTTCACATCGCGATTGCGAATCCAGTCGCGAATCGCACCGCCGTTTTCGATGTGCTCTACGAGCAGGTGCAGTCCGCCATCAATACGTTGCACCAGCTTCTGGCACTGCACGCCCACGAGTTGTTGCGCCAGCATGTTGGTGCCAATGCCCGCCTGATCTTTCGGGAACAGATTGAGAAAGCGCTCCATCGTGTCCGCGACCCGCTCTGAATGCAGTGTGGCCAGCACGAGGTGGCCGGTCTCGGCAGCTTGCAAGGCCGTCAGCGCGGTTTCCGCATCGCGAATTTCCCCCACGAAAATCACATCCGGCGCCTGGCGCATGGCCCCGCGTAGTCCGGCGGCGAAAGTCGCAGTGTCCCGCCCTACTTCGCGCTGCGTGAAATGACAGGCCTCATTGATGAAAACATATTCCACCGGATCCTCGATGGTGACAATGTGCCGAGCGAGGTTCTCGTTCATCCAGCGCAACAGCGCAGCGATGGTGGTGGATTTGCCGGTGCCCGTCGGCCCGGTGATGAGGATCAATCCGAATGACCGTTGTGCCCAACGAGTCAGGAGCCAGTCCGGCACACCGAGCTTGTCGATGGACGGAACTTTGGTCTTGATGCGGCGCAGCACGGCGGCCAGGCGGCCCATGCTGCGATGCAGGTTCACACGAAAACGAATGTGCTCCTGCGAGATCAACCCGCTGTCACGGTCGAGATCGACCAAAGGATTCGCGCCACAAGCCTGCCACAACGCGCTCATTTGACCGAGTGAGAGCGGCTCTTCGCCCAGCATCATAATCTGCTCGTTGATCTTGATGCGCGGCGGCTCCCCTTCCTGAAGGAAAAGATCGCTCGCCTGATGCTGCTCAGCGGCGGCAAGAATATCATCGATGGATAAAGACATGAAGATGCCAGTTCTACCATGCGGGGCGCATGAGAGGCAAGATGGAAAGACGGTTGGACATAAAAAGCCCCGGTCTGCACGCGGCAAACCGGGGCTGATGAATTAGCGAAACTCAGTGATCATACAGCCTTCGTCACGCCGGGAACGGGGATTGGATAGAATCCGTTGGCGTCCGGCGCGGTAGGCGGGACGGTTTCCCAAGTGACCTTGGCGGGCATGAGCTGGATTTCTGATTTGATGGCGTCGTCCCATTTCACGTCCTTGCCGGAATAGCTGGCCATGCGTCCGAGAATGGAGGTCATGGTGCTGTGGGCGACGTATTCGGCGTTGTTAAGCGGCTTGTTGTTGATGATCGCGTCTTGAAGCTCGTTGTGCTCGACCTGATAGGGGTTCGGGCTTTTCTGGCGTGCATCGAATTTCCAGATGATGCCTCCTTTGTGATCGACTGCCTGGCAACGGTTGTCATCGTCGAGGAAAAGGATGCCCTTGGTGCCATGGATTTCTTCCCGCACGGCATTGGCGCAGCCCTTCTGGTGGCGGCACTGGCTGCTGACACGAACACCATTGGCGTAAGTGAACTCTATGGCGTGATGATCGTAGATTTCGCCGAACTGTTTGCCGGTGCGGACCTGACGGCCACCCATGCCCTGGGCGCTGATAGGATGGGAGCCGATGAACCAGTTGGCGACATCGAGGTTGTGGATGTGCTGTTCGGAGATGTGATCGCCACAGAGCCAGACGAAGTAATACCAGTTGAGCAACTGATATTGCATCTCGGTCATGCCATCGAGGCGGTCTTTTACCCAGACGCCGCCGTCATTCCAATAGACATTGGCGCTGACGATGTCGCCGATGATATTGTTTTCCTTCACCTGCTTCAATGCCTCACGATAACAGGCCTGATAGCGACGCTGGAGCCCGGCGACTACCTTCAATCCTTTCTGCTCAGCGACCTTGCCCATCTCCAGAACTTTGCGCACGCCGGGGGCATCGGTGGCCACGGGCTTTTCCATAAAGACATGTTTACCGGCATTGATGGCGGCTTCAAAGTGATAAGGGCGGAAGCCGGGAGGCGTGGTGAGAATGACGAGGTCGCATTCTTTGATGACTTTTTCATAGGCATCAAGCCCGAGGAACTTGCGCTCATCAGGCACGTTCACCATTTCCTTGTGCTTGTTGCTGAGGTTAGTATGAGCGCCAGCGAGACGGTCTTGATGCGCATCACCCATTGCCCAGAGGACGACGTTCTTGTTACCAGTGCTCAGTGCCTGGCTGGCCGCGCCTGATCCGCGTCCGCCGCAACCGATGAGGCCCACTTTGATCACGTCATCGCCTGCTGCGAGAGCGTTCGTGGCATTGCTCATGGCCAGTCCGGTGCCGACGGCGGCAGTGCTGCGCAGGAAGTCGCGACGGGAAGGAGTTTTCGGCACATAGACTGCGTTGTTTTCAGATTCGTGAGTGGTCATAGTTTGATTAGGTATGCGGTTGACGTCTTGGTTGTCTTTGAATAATTGATCGATCGATTCAGCGGATGGGCACAATGCAATACTTCTCATTAGCGCCCATCTTGCGTTATCATTTCAGGATTCGTCCCATGCGCGGCGGATAAGCTTAATACCCTCCGTGTAAACTTCCTCGGGTGATGTGAAGAAGTCGCGCCAGACGCGAGTCGCTGCGGCAAGGTCGGGGAGTGCCCCGCCAAAGGCCTCGATGGTGAGCCAGCCGTCGTAGCCGAGCGATTTGAGCTTCTTGATCTGGGCGGCGATGTTGATGTGGCCGCGACCGGGAGTGCCGCGATCGTTCTCTGAAATGTGAACGTGATTGAGCTTGCCGGAGGCAAAGACGGTCTCGATGGCCGTGAGGGGATCCTTCTCCTCGATGTTCGAGTGGAAGGTATCATACATGGTGCCGAAGTTTGGATGGTCCACGCGCTTCACGTAGCTCGCGGCCTGCTCCATCGTATTGAGCAAATGCGCTTCAAAGCGGTTTAGCGCCTCGATGGCGTTCTTCACACCCGCCGCCTGCGCGATGGGGGCAATCGCACGATGCACTTCAGCCGCGTGATCCAACTCGCTCTCGCTGGGATATTTTCCAGTGAACTGGCCGAGCACCTGATAATAAGGGCCGCAGAGCGTCTGCACGCCGGCGCTGTGGGCGCACTCGATGACAGACTTGAGATGATCAATCGCACCCTGACGGTTCTTTGCCTCCGGGCTGATGGCATTGTGAGCTTCGTCAGGCAAAACAGTCACGGCAGTGCATTCGAGTCCGTTGTCCTTGAGAGCCTGCCCGATCTTCTTGAAGTGCGCGGGGGCACTGGTGTCGAAGATGGGAATCTCCACGCCGTCGTAGCCTGTGGCCTTCAGTCTGGGGAGAAGGGCGAAGTTATCTTCGGTCACGTGGCCGGTCCAGAGGAGTAAATTAAATCCGATTTTCATGGGGTGTCAGACTAGGGAATCCACAGGCAACGTGCAACTGCACAATGCAAAAGTTTTACGGCAGCGAGTCCGCTGGGGGCAAACGCCCGGCGGCGAATGGCAAATAGGCGTTGCATTGTTAAAGAATGATTAAATAATCAACCGACCCATTCACCCCTTGCGGCCGCCATGAAATTATACCTCCCCCCGCCCTCTCTCTCGCTCTCATTTAATCTCGCGATCTTGCTGTCCACCACTTTCCTGTCCTCTTGCAAGACGACCGAGAAACAGGACGGTGCCCAATACGCCACCAACGGCCAATATGCGACTTATCCGAGCGATGGTCACTACAATCCCTATCCTGCTGGCAGCAAGCCCCTGGCGACCTCATCCACGCAGTCACAATATCAACAATACAACGAGGCACCACCGCCGCCGTCGCAGCCCAAAAAATCCAGCACCAGCGCGAGCTCGACTTCAACGAAAAAGAAGAAGCCTTCCACCTCCAACAGCAGCACGAGCAAGACCGCTTCCACCACGAAGAAAAAACCTTCGGGCAGCACGACATCCAAGACCGCTTCGTCTGCCAGCGGAACGACCTACGTCGTCAAACAAAGCGACACGCTCTACGGCATCTCGCGCAAGTTTCACGTCACGGTCAGCAAGCTCAAGAGCACCAACAACCTCACTTCCGACGTCATCCGTTCCGGAATGAAACTGAAGATTCCGTAAGCGGTCTGCGGAAAAATTCCATTGCGGTCCGGCTGGTCTGCCGGGCAATTTGCTCGCGGCTCACCCCGCGCAAATCCGCCAGGAACTCAGCGGTCTTCGCCACATAGGCAGGCTCGTTTCGTTGACCGCGATGCGGAATCGGGGCCAGATAAGGGCAATCGGTCTCCAGCATGAATCCGTCATCCGGCAGGGCGCGCGCCGTTTCCTGCACGACCTGACCGTTCTTGAAAGTGACGATGCCCGTGAAGCTGACCAGATGGCCCGCCTTGATCAGAGGAAGCGCCTGCTCGGCCGTGCCCGTGAAGCAGTGAAATACCGCGCGCAACCGGCCCGACCACGGCAGCACCTGCGCCACCAGATCATCAAAGCTCTCGCGATTGTGCAGCACGACGTTCAGTCCCAGCTCCGCCGCCAGTTTCAGTTGCGCCTTCAAGACGAATGCCTGTCGCGCTTTCCATGATTCCAGCGTGAAGCCCTCTGGGGGCGGGTGAAAATAATCCAGTCCAATCTCGCCGACGCCGATAACCTTCGGATGTTGCGCCAGCGTTCGCAATTCGCTCACAAACGATTCCTCGTTCGCGGAGTCCGCATCGCAAGGATGCACTCCCACGGTCGCTTCAACCTCCGGATATTCTTCCGCGATCGCAATCACTCGACGCGCATCCTCCAGCGTGGTGCCAATGCAGATGATGCGCGTCACTCCCGCCTCTCGCGCCCGCGCAACAATTTCGGGGAGGTCAACCGCGAATTGCTTGGAAGCCAGATGAGCGTGGGTGTCGGTGAGCATTGTGGGATGGCCCGAGCAAGCCGTATAACGCGCAATATCGGCCTGAAGATTCAGGGCCTCGATTTGCTATCTGGCGCTGGCTTTTCGTCGCCGACTTGTTCTTTAGGCTCCGGCGGCAGATCCCACGCGGTGAGCCATTCTGATTTGATTCGCTTGAAACCCAGGTTCTGCATCCGCTTGTCCATGTCCGGCAGATGCGCCGCTCCATAATAGACGCCAAGATTTTTTTGGCCCAGCTTGATCTGATCCTGCATCACCTTGAGCGCCACAATGTTCCGTTCTGTAACGATGACAGTGCCGTCTTCCGTGTCCATGCCCGCCAGCATATTCTCCATGCTCCCGAACATTCTACCAAGGACGCGTCGGAGTTCCGTGCTGCTGTCCTTGCTGCAAAGGATTTCCATGAACTTCAACAGGCCCGGCTGTTCCGGCGCCGCGTGTGGATTTTTCATCTGCGCGACCACAGAGCTCAACCAGAGCTTGAGAAAGCTTTCATTCTTCTTGTTCTGCATGTCCGAGAACTCCTTCATGGTCATATCCGCGTGGACAAAGTTCGCCTTGGAGTAATCAATGCAGCGCATCTGACCGGAGAGACCCAGCGACTTCTCCATAGTATCGTAAAGCGGATGCAGCCACGCCAGCTTTTTCCCGGCGGCGGCTTCCTCCGTTTCTTCGGGCGTTGCTTCCAGCTCTTTGCTTTCCTCTTTCGCCTTCTTGCGAGCCACACGTTTTTCAAAAGCCTCGCCCACCATTTCATACAGCAGCGCGTCGTATTGCGTGAAGCGCTCGTTGAGCTTCTCGTAGTAAGCCTTGTCCGCAATATGGATCGCGCCAATCAAATCCACGGTCACGCCGTCCTTGTTTACATAAGTGGCGATGCCCGTCTGCAATCGCGCGCCCTGGTCATCCTCGACGAAGCGCGTGAACTGGGCCTTATCATTCTTCTGCGGCTCATCGCTCCAGGCGGGAACGGCCAGACAAACGAGAAAGGCGGTAATAAAGAGGCGCGGCATCATGCGGGTAATGTTCCCTGAAGTGACGGCGATGGCAAGCGCGTTAAGGGGGCGATTGATGGCTTTTGGGTCTTTGTGCACGAGTCCGTAGCATGAGGCAGCTTGATGCATGAACTGACTCAAGATATTTAGTTTGGGACATGTCGGCACGGACTGCTATGAATTATCACTTTTTTAATGCATTTAACGATTCGCTTATACTTTGCGGCCGGTGTGTCATCTAATAAGGGTATTGGCTTCGGGTGGCCTGCCCCCTGAGAACGGGACAGTTGTAAAATGTAGTTCTGGCTCCTACAACAGGAGAACAGAACGACATGAAAAAAAGCAGACACAGTGAAGAG
>JAYVZW010000091.1:0-7164 GCA_043783015.1 Verrucomicrobiota bacterium | reverse complement strand
GAGATGCAGCGCTTTTCTTAGTTCTTCGATCGTCGGTATTTTCATGGGATTATTTAAGCGTGGGATATGGGAATCGTCAACATGCGGTCACCTTAGAGCTTCCAAGTCCGATCCTTTGATCGATTTTTTGAATGGAAGGTGTGAAGGACAATCAATCCAGCCGCAGCGTGCCGCAGGGAGGCTTCAGTGATTGGAAGCCTCATTTTGCACCATGACATTCGGCCAGCATTCGTTATGTGTCGCGCATGGATCACTCTATCTTCTGGAAAATGGTGCCTGCTGCGCTGGCGCTTCAATTTGTCATGGCCGGGCAGATGCGTGCCGGCGGCGCGGTTTCAGACTATGAGCGTGCACTTGGCCTCGACAAGCGTGTAGAAGGGAAAGTTTTCCGCATACCGCAGAAGGGACGCTGGCTGTCTGATGGCAGACTGTATGTTTACCGCGTGCAAAGCGGTCCCGATGCTTTTGAGAACGTGCGGCTCGACATCGGAAAAGGCACGCGCGAAGTGCTGCCGAAGGATCATCAGGAGGCTCCCGTCGAGATGCGGCTACGCAAAGGCGGAGCACGGCGCACGAAAAGCGATGGAGGCGGAACGAGCGTCGAGTTTGTGAACAAAACTTCGGAGGTCATCCAGCTCCTCTGGCTGGATTATGAAGGTGCGATCCATGACTACGGCAGCGTGCCTTCGGGAGACGCCTGCACAATGAGCACCTATGCCGGACATGTCTGGCTCGTGAAGCGCCACAGCGGTGAGGAACTTGGCCTTATCACTGCGAAAGAAGAACCGCTGCGCGTGATCGTGGATGGAACTCATGCGACCGAACCGCTGGCACCGCCCGTGAAGCGGGTGCCGGAACGAACCTGGGACGCTTTCATCGAGAACCACAATGTCAGACTGCGAAACATCAGGACGCAGGAAAACGTCGCCTTGACTGCGGATGGGACGGCCGATGATGCTTACAGTGGCGAATTTCACTGGTCGCCAGATCAAACAAAGCTTGTCGTCATGCAGGTGCAGCCTGCCCAGAAGCATCCGGTTCATTTTGTAGAATCATCGCCGAAGAATCAGGTCGAGCCAAAGCTGCACACACATGATTATTTGAAACCGGGCGACCGGATCGAGCATCCACATCCGAGGCTTTTTGACGTCACGGAACGCAGGCAGATCGCCCTGAGTGACGAGCTGTTTCCCAATCCGTGGAGCGTGACCGAGGTGCGCTGGCTGCCTGATTCCAGCGGCTTCACCTTCCTCTACAACGAGCGTGGACACCAGCTCCTGCGCGTTATCGGCGTGGATGCGAAGACCAGCACGGTGCGCACTCTGATCGAGGAGACCAGCAGGACGTTCATCGATTACTCACAAAAAACATTTTTCCACCAGAGCGCTGATCAATCCGAGGCTCTCTGGATGTCCGAGCGCGACGGCTGGAATCATCTTTATCTTTACGACATGAAGGCGGGTCGGTTGAAGAACGCAGTTACCCACGGGGAATGGGTGGTGCGCCGCGTTGCGCACGTGGACGAGGATAAGAGGCGGGTCTGGTTCTTCGCGACGGGCGTGAAGCCCGGGCAGGATCCGTATTACGAGCATCTGTGCCGTGTGGATTTCGACGGCTCCGGTTTCATCGTTCTTACCGAGGGCGACGGCACGCACAAGGTTGCGTTTTCACCCGACCGCCGCTGGTTTGTGGACACCTGGTCGCGCTTGGATCTGCCGCCGGTCACGGAACTGCGCAGCTCGGATGATGGGCACCTGATTTGCCTCATGGAGAAGGGTGAAGCGCCGGGGTTGCAGAAGGCGGGTTGGACGATACCGGAGCGCTTCACCGCAAAGGGACGCGATGGGAGGACCGACATCTGTGGTGTGATCTTCAAACCGTCGAACTTCGATCCGGCAAAGAAGTATCCGGTTATCGAGCAGATTTATGCGGGGCCGCATGACTGCTTCGTGCCGAAGGCGTGGGGACTGGAAATCGGGCAGCACCAGATGGCAGAGCTGGGCTTCATCGTCGTGCAGATCGACGGCATGGGCACAAATTGGCGGTCACGTGCGTTTCACGACGTCGCCTGGCGCAATTTGAAGGACGCTGGATTCCCTGATCGCATCGCATGGATGAAAGCCGCCGCGGCAACGCGGTCGTGGATGGACCTCTCGCGCGTGGGAATTTATGGAGGCAGCGCCGGCGGGCAGAATGCGCTCGCGGGCCTGCTACACCACGGCGATTTTTACAAGGCGGGAGTCGCCGACTGCGGCTGCCACGACAACAGGATGGACAAGATCTGGTGGAACGAAGCGTGGCTCGGCTGGCCCGTCGGTCCGTGGTATGAGGACAACAGCAACGTGACCCATGCCTCAAAGCTCAAGGGCAAGCTAATGCTTGTCGTCGGCGAGGTGGACACGAACGTTGATCCCGCCAGCACGATGCAGGTGGTGAACGCGCTCGTGAAAGCAGACAAGGATTTCGACCTTCTCGTCATGCCGGGCACGAATCACGGCGCGGCGGAAACGCCTTATGCCTCCCGGCGGCGCATGGATTTCTTTGTGCGAAACCTCTTGAATGTCGAACCTCGTCCCCTGCCATGATTTCCGCCCAACCACTTTTCCGCAAATGCTGCCCCCCATTGCTTTTCTCATTGGCCGCGCATTCCAACTGGCGGCTAAGAGGAGGTTTTTTTGTGGCTATGGTGGCCCCCCACAATGATCTCCTTAGCGGTGGCCGGACCCTTTTCGACCACCTTCACTTCCTTGCCCACCAGATCAGCCAGCTTGCCACCTTTGACCGGTGTGCCTTTAGCCACGGCAAACGTCAGCGTCGCGTGCCCATGCTTTTTCCCTTCCCGGATTGTGATGCTTGTTGGGGTAACCCTGATCACTTTCCCACTGACAGCCTTGTTTTTGTGGTGCAATCCTCGCGCGCTTGCCGTTGCGGGCAGGCTGAGCAAAAGACTGGCGATGACTAGGGAGGATATGAGTTTTTTCATGGAGGTGGTAAGGCGATGTTTTACGAAATCCGAGAATACGGCTAGGTAATCTTTGGAGCTCGGGTCGATTGTGAAACGGAGGAAATAGCATTGTATTACAAGGAAATTCCTTCCGCTTCACGTGCCCGCCCTTGACGCGAATCGGAGCCTGGGTGAGATGAAAACGCTTTTACCCTCCGCCGCTGTCTTCGCGGGCTGATTCCTTCATGAGAGCGAGGAGGCCACAGGCGACGGCGAAGCGGTGATCGATCTTGTCACCGCCGGGTGATAGATCGAGGACGACTTCCTTGCTGAAGAAGCGGAACTTCTGCTGAAGCGTCGCGACGATCTGGCCGTTGAGTTCAATCTTGTGACGGCCCGGAAGGAAGCTGAGAAGACGACGCAGGATGGAATTGCCCGACTCCTCCATGAGGCCGATGACTTGGTCGTTGGCGTCCAGAATGTCCCAGGTGTCACGTATGATGGATTTCATGCCTCGGGAACGGATGCTGCCGGTCTTCTCGCCGGTTCTGGAGTCGAATACATCATGTGCCATGTTGAGGGCGATGACCTTGCGCGAGCGGACGACCAGCAACGGTGTGGACTCGGATTCGTCCGAATAAATCGTGAACTCCCCGCGAAGCCTCATCAGCGGATGCTTGAGGAACAGAACCAACGCGCCATCGGGCGCATAAACGTAATACTTCCTTCCCAGAAACGAGAGGAACGGGCGCTTAATGGTGTATTGCTGATAAATGAAACGGTCCCCCTGAACAGAAGACGAGCCAGATGAATCGGGAAGCTGGGCCATGGACGATCATACGTGAACAGGACGGACGGTCAACGACTGCGTGAGTTCTCTACCGCCGTCGGTTGCTTGAGGATACATCCCGATGGCGAATGTGCGGAGGCTGCTCGCGTCTTGACGACACTTCCCACCGTGACACCATGCTGCGTATGGCTGCTCCCATAACGTCAAGCACGTCTGGTGCCCGAACGGACATCTTGCGACAGGGGCATCTTCATCACCCATCTAGTAGATTGGTCCCAATCAGGATCAGGTTGATGGAGATTTCCCTGGTCACGCGATCTACCTCAGCAGCGGCCACATTGTGAGCCTGTCGGAATGAGCGGGAGAAGGCAATGATTCCTTACGAAATCTTGAGCAAAGCCGAGCGGAAAAAGGTGCTCCAAGCGCTCCAACATTGCTTGCTCGATTTGGGTAATCACCCCGTAGCAAGTTAGGGTAAAATGTCAATATAGGTTGCGGAGCTTTGAAATCGCGTGTTACACATTGTCTTTCTACCTTATACCTCCCATGCTTCACATCATCTGGTCCATCATTATTGGCTTCTTTATAGGTCTGATCGCTCGTGCAATTCTGCCAGGTGCACAGGAACTCGGGTTCTGGCTTACGGTCGGCCTTGGAATAGGCGGGTCTTTTGTGGGTGGCCTGATCGGCCGGGCGGTAAAAAAACCCGAACCGGGTGCTCCCGTCCATCCCGCCGGTTTGCTTTTGTCCATAGTGGGAGCAGTTCTCCTGCTCTTTGCCTACACGAAGTTCGTGCACTAAAGTTCTGACAAGCGCTGGCGATTACCGCAGAATGATCGCCTGGAACGGGCGATGTGGAGTTGATGGAAGAGCTTGCGGATCGGCTCACCTTTTGTGCAGCAAATCGATGGCCTCGATTTGCAGGACGAGCCCTGTGGCATTCTGTTCAACCCGACCGCCCAGTTTGAGAACGTATCTGATCGGGACTGACATTGTTGCAACATGACGTCTCATTCCATTGCCCCGCTCTCACTGCACAGAAGATGCGGTCTTGTTACTTTTCAATTCCGCAAAAATCATGCGCCCCGCGCTGGTCTGGAGGGCACTACCTACGACAATGGGGACGGTTTCGCCGATGAATGACGCGGCATGATTGACTACGATCATCACGCCATTCGGAAGGAAGCCGACAGCCTGGTGTCTTTCCTTGCCGGGTTTCACGAGGCTGATTTCCATATCATCACCAGGACAGAGTTCGGGCTGAAGTGCGTTGGTCAGATCATTGAAGTTCAGCACGGTCACTCCACGGACACCGGCCACTTTTCCGAGATTCACGTCATTGGTGAGCAGACGCGCCTTGAGTTCGCGGGCGAGAGTGACGATGAGCGTGTCCACCGGCTCATTTTCGTGCCAGCCGTTTTCATGAATGGTGATGTCGATTCCGGGCGTTGCGCGCAGTTGCTGGACGCAATCCAGGCCGCGCTTGCCGCGTTCACTTTTGATGAGATCGCGGGAATCCGCCATGCGTTGCAACTCCTCGAGCACGAAGCGGGGAATGACGAAGTTTCCGGTGAGAAATCCTGTGGCGTAAATCTTCGGAACCCGTCCGTCGATGATGACATTGGCATCCAGCAGCATCGGCTCGCCTTCTGAGGCATCGCGACGGAAGCGCACATAGGGTATGATGAAGGAAAACTGATCACGGTCGCTGCGCAGGGCAAGGGTAATGCCTAGAAAGCCGAAGATGAAATAGAGGCAGACCTCAATAATGCTTTTGGTGGATTCGTAATCTTCCAGCGAACGCATCCAGGGTAGTTCGAGAAACCCGATCTTGGTCACCAGCCAGGCGCAGAAGAGACCTATCAGCAGGCCGAAGGTGCTAAAGGAAAATTCCCTGAAGGTGAACTTGGCCAGCAGGGCATCCACAAGCACGAAGAACATTCCTGCAAGCCCTCCCGCGAGCGTTCCGATCCAGGCTGGCTGTTTGAATCCTCCGGCGATGGCCGCGCCCACCAGAACAGCGAGCGTCAGGAATAACGCGCGGGCCAGACGGATGGACCAGGATGCTTTCATGGATCAATTTTGCAGCGGCACGGTAAAGTTACAATCATAATGGCATCGGCTCGTTGCGGTCTGCAAGGCCATCAATTCTTCTGGCCGGTATAGGGTGCACGGGAGGAACGGGGTTCATCACGGTCACGTTTTGCTTTGCCTGAATTGTCACGATAAAAAAGAATGCCGTGTTCACGCATGTTTGTTATGAGCGATTTGAGTTCGTTCTTGAGCTGTTCATCACCAAGCAGGGCCGGGAGCAAGCCTTTGCCACTGCGCAAATCCCTGGTCGCTTCACCGAGCGTGGCGGCACTTTTGTTGATGGACTTCATGGCGGACTCGGCGCTGGTCATGGCCTTGTCCGCCTTCTCCACAACGCCATCCACCTTGCCGAGGGCCGGCTCCATTTTCTTGATGGTTTCGTCCAGAGATTTGGCGGTGCTTTTGAAGCTGGCAATGGTCTCCTTGAGATCGGCACTGGTCTGATCGGTGAATGTCTTTTCATCAAGACGCGTCACAAAGGCGTTGAGGTGCTTGAAGGTTTCCTTGAGATCCTTCGTGCTGTCATCGGAAAGAGCACCCTCATTGATTTTTTTCAAAGTGGTGCGCAAATCCTTTACCGCATCCCTGAGGTCTTCAAGGGCGACATCCACCTTGCCACCAACCTGCTTGGCTGTGTCCTGCAGGGCGCCGAGGCCGCTGGCAGGCTCACCCACGACGACGCTGTTGGGCTCCTTGTATTTGGTGGCCGGCTTGCCGCTGGGCTTGATCTCAATGAAAGCGTCTCCTAGAAGACCCGAGGTGCCGATGCTGAACTTGGCATCGTCGGGAATTTTCACCCTTTGATAGATTTCCAACGGAATGATGACGCCGGTGAACTCTGGATTGAGTGCGGGCTTGGCTGTCACTTTGCCGATCTTCGATCCTCCGAGCATCACAGGTGTGCCGTCTTTCATCCCCGTGCCATCTGGCAGTGTAAGGGTCAGAGTATAGGTTCCCTTGAAGAGTTCACGCACACTGCTGAACTGCAGGATCAGCGTGCCTAGCATAAGCAAGCCTATGAACAGAAACAGCCCTACCAGCAGCTCGGTTTTTTTATCTCTATCTTCCATACAGTATTTTTTATTTTTCTATTTGAGCAAAGTCAGAATGTCACTCCGCTTCTTCCCTCGATGAAGTCCTGAATATCCTGATCAGGCGAATGGCGCAACTCGTCTGGCGTGCCACAGAAACGGATGACCCCTCCCTTGAGCATGGCCACGCGGTTGGCAATCTTGAAGACGCTTTTCATATCGTGCGTGACGACGAGTGAAGTGATGCCGTAACGCTTTTGCATTCGCAATATCATCTGGTCAATCACGTCCGATACCACCGGATC
>JAYVZW010000090.1:0-2379 GCA_043783015.1 Verrucomicrobiota bacterium | reverse complement strand
AGAAGGACTCGCGCGCATCAGCGCTGACATTCTGATGGAAAACTCCGGGATGCAGGCGCTGGCACGAAAAGCTGGTTTCAAGGTGAAGTCGGATTATGAAGAAGGCGTGTGCCGCGCGGAGATGGAACTGTGAACGTTGAAGATTGAACGCCCAACACTGAACATTGAAGGTTGAAGATTGAAGATTGAAGATTGAAGATTGAAGATTGAAGATTGAAGATTGGAGTTTGGAGTTTGGAGTTTGGAATTTGGAATTTGGAATTTGAATCTTTCCCCCATGTCTCATCATCGCACCGGCCTGCTTCTCGATGACATCTTTCGCGCGCATGAAACTGGCGCGGGGCATCCCGAATGTTCAGAGCGCTATGTGGCGATTACCGGCGCACTCACCAAGCAAGGCATCACCGACGAGGCCATTGCTTTGACGCAGCAACCTGCGGAGCCGAATGACGTGATGCTGTGTCACACACGGGATTACTTTGCAACCGCGCGGAAGGACATCGCTAAAGGCGCGCATGAATTGAGCACGGGCGACACACAGGTTTGTGCGAGGTCATTCGATATTGCGCTGCGCGCTGTCGGCGGCGTGATGAACGCGGTGGATGAAGTGATGAGCGGCAATTTGAGGAACGCCTTCTGCGCCGTGCGGCCTCCCGGTCATCATGCGCGACCGGCGCAGGGCATGGGTTTCTGCGTGTTCAACAACATCGCCATCGGCGCGCGTCACGCGCAGAAGAAACATGGCGCGGGCAAGGTCATGATCGTGGACTGGGACGTGCATCACGGCAACGGCACGCAGGACATTTTTTACGAGGACGGCAGCGTCTTGTTCTTCAGCACGCACCAGTCGCCGTGGTATCCCTTTACCGGCCATGCGGCAGAGCACGGCGAGGGCCAAGGTCGCGGCAGCACCATCAATGCTCCATTACCCGCCGGTTCGGGGATGAAGGAAATATCTGCGGCAATTCAGGAGCGTCTTATTGATACCGCGCAGAAGTTCCAACCCGACCTCGTCATGATCTCGGCGGGCTTTGATTCGCGCAAGGCCGATCCGCTGGGACAGTTTCAGCTTGGCGACGAGGACTTCGCGAGTCTCACGAAATTGTTCATGAAATTCGCCGATGAAAATTGTGGCGGTCGCATCGTGTCCGTGCTGGAAGGCGGTTACAACGTCGCTGGTCTCGCCAGCGCGGTGAGTTCGCACATGCGGGCCTTGATGGGGGATTGAATGGTGTCGCATATCTTCATCAAATTCGCCGCTGTCCTGCCAGACGAAATCACCGATGCTGCCGAAGGTTGGGTGGTGGCGGAGGCGGTGGCATTGAGCCCGCCAGTTGAAGATCACCTTCAGGCCCGGAGGGCCAATGGAAATTAGCCGATGGCGTCAGCCACCGGTCTGCTGCAAAAGGAATGTTTTGCGCCCCGGCAGGGGCGCTGGAGAATGACAGCCATGCCATCGACACACCTCTCATTGCATTACCATGTCGTGTTCAGCACGAAGGACCGGATTCCCAGTATTGCGGACCCGTGGCGTGAACGGTTACATGAGATGCCACGGATATTTGGACCAAAAGAGATTTAGTTGGCGAGGGCGAGATCGGCCTCGAAGTGGTTGGGGGTTCTGTAGTTGAGGGAGGAGTGGAGGCGTTGGGTGTTGTAGTAACCGTCGATGAACGCAAAGATTTCGGCACGGGCATCCATGGCGTTGATGAAGCAGCCGTCTTGGAGCATCTCGGCTTTGAGCGTGCCCATGAACGACTCGGTCCAGGCGTTGTGATAGGGGTTGGCTCGTGCGGACATGCTTTGGCGCATTCCCGCGAGGCGCAGGACATCGCGGAAGGCGCGGCGCTGCAAGGAATTTGCTTTCGCAGGTGCCGGGCCGGAGTGGCCCACGGCGTGCATCGGAGACGGGGTGGGAGGGGGTATTGGGGGAGAGAGGGGCGATTAAAGGATGAATCATGAAGGAGGAAGGATGAAAGGGGCTGACGATGGCAAGTTTCACGCCTGATTTGTCGCGGTGGCGGTGGGTGGTGCCGGGTTTCATGACGCAGTTTCAACGTGGTGAGCATACCTCTCCTGTCCGCTGTGCCAAGTTTTTTTTGCAGCGGGGTTTTGGGCTCAGCCGGGTGGCCCTGCCTCAATCGGCATCGAGAACCAGGATGCGTTCATCATCGAGCGGGACTTCCTTGGGCTTCCAGGTGGATTCGTTGCTCTGATGGGCGTCGAACCACTCGAAGACCGGCTCATCGTCATCGGCGGGGATCCATTCCCTGATGGCCTGCCAGGGTGGCGGAAGGCGGAAGGCTGGAGACTGGAGGCTGGAGGGGTCAGTTTCTTCGCAAAGCGCGGATGAGCCCATTGAGCACTTTGGCCGATTCG
>JAYVZW010000089.1:0-7194 GCA_043783015.1 Verrucomicrobiota bacterium | reverse complement strand
CTCGCGTGACGGTGAACCGTTTCTGGCAAGGTTTGTTTGGTCGCGGTCTGGTGAAGACGGCGGAGGACTTCGGCAGTCAGGGCGCGCGCCCGCTTTATCCAGAAGTGCTCGACTGGCTGGCACTGCGATTCATCCAGAGCGGCTGGGACACGAAGGTTATCATGAAGACCATGGTGATGAGCCAGACCTATCGACAGCGCAGTATCGCCGATGTTGCGATCATGACTGACGATCCCGACAATGAATGGCTCGCGCGCGGGCCGCGATTCCGTCTGCCTGCGGAAATGATTCGCGACAACGCCCTGGCCGCTGCGGGTTTGCTGGCACCGGTCATCGGCGGCGCGCCGGTCAATCCCTATGAGATGAGCGAGGCCTTCAAGCCCGAGAAGCCGAACGGCGGCAATGGAGTTTACCGTCGCAGTCTCTATACCAACTGGAGGCGCACCGGACCGCCGCCCGCGATGATTGCCTTTGATGCGCCGCGTCGCGCCGTATGCGCGGCCAAGCGCGAACGCACGGATTCGCCCTTGCAGGCACTGATCCTTTTGAATGGCACGCAATATGTCGAAGCCGCGCGAGTGCTGGGAGAAAAACTGCATCAAGAATCGAAAGGAGATTTGAATGCGATGATCGTGCAAGGCTTCTTGCGCTGCCTCGGGCGCAAGCCGGATGCGCGGGAAATGCAGATCGTGCAGCAGCTTTACCGGGAGCAGTTGGAGCATTTCAAATCAAAGCCCGCCGATGCCGCTGCGCTGCTTAAACCTGGCAATACCAAACATGATGAAGGCATTCCTGAGCCAGAAGCGGCTGCGGCGACCGTGCTGGCCCAGGCATTGCTGAATCATGACGCCTGTGTGGTGAAACGCTAACTTCGATGCCATGAATTCTGATTTAACTCCTTACATCAACCGCCGCCATTTCCTCAATCGCTTCGGCATGGGGCTGGGCGGCATCGCACTGGCCGATATGCTTGGCAGCGAAAAAGCAGGCGCGGAGTCCGTGGATCACGGCGTCATGGGCGCACCGCATTTCGCACCGAAAGCCAAGCGCATCATTTATCTCTTCATGTCGGGCGGGCCATCGCAACTCGACCTGATGGATTACAAGCCCTTGCTCAACAAACGGCATGGCGAGCAGTTACCCGACTCCGTGCGCGGCGGTCAGCGTCTCACCGGCATGTCTGGCAACCAGTCGTCCATCCCACTGGTCGGCTCGCCTTATAAATTCGCGCAGCATGGTCGTGCTGGCGCATGGTTCAGTGAATTGCTCCCGCACACGGCCGGTATCGCGGATGATATTTGCATGGTGAACTCCATGTTCACAGAAGCGATCAATCACGGTCCCGGCGTGACATTTTTTCAGACCGGATCGCAGATTGCCGGAAGACCCAGCTTCGGCTCATGGTTGAGTTATGGGCTGGGACAGGATAACGCTAACTTGCCGTCATTCGTCGTCTTGATTACCAAGGACAAGGGCGGTCAGCCTCTCGGCTCGCACTTGTGGGGCAGCGGATTCCTGCCATCGCGTCATCAGGGCGTGCAATTTCGTGCGGCCAAAGATCCCGTGCTCTATCTCGGCAACCCGGATGGCATCAGCGCGGAAAGTCGCCGCCTGATGCTGGATCGACTGCGCGAGCTTCATCAGCATCAGTTCGAGGGCACGCCCGATGCGGAGATTCAGAACCGCATTGATCATTATGAAATGGCGTTCCGCATGCAAACCAGCATCCCGGAAGTGGCGGACACATCCGGCGAGCCGCAGCACGTGCTGGACATGTATGGCCCGGATGTAAAAACGCCCGGCACCTTCGCCGCGAACTGTCTGCAAGCCCGGAGGCTGGCAGAGAAAGGTGTGCGATTCATCCAGCTCTACCATCAAGACTGGGACCAGCACACCGGTCTGCCCAGTGCCCTGCCAAAGTTGTGCCAAGAGACCGACCAACCCGCTGCCGCATTGGTGCGCGATCTCAAAGAACGCGGATTGCTCGAAGACACGCTCGTCGTCTGGGGCGGGGAGTTTGGCCGGACCAATTATTGCCAGGGCAAGATCCAGGCCAACTTCGGGCGCGATCACCATGCCCGTTGCTTCAGTGCCTGGATGGCCGGTGGTGGCGTGAAAGCTGGCTCGGTTTATGGCGCGACGGATGATTTTGGCTACAACGTCGTCAGCGATGGCCTGCACGTCCATGACTTCCATGCCACACTCATGCATCTGCTCGGCATCGATCACGAGCGGCTGACCTATAAATTCCAAGGGCGGCGTTACCGGCTTACGGATGTCGAGGGCAAGCTGGTGAAGGGCGTGCTGGCTTAACTTTGTTAAAAAACCATTTGTGTGTCAGAAAGAAGCATCTGCAGGTTATTCCCTATTGCGTTCCACTATCCATCCGCTGTAATTCAGATTCAACGGAGAAGCTTTAGTGGTCTGTTGCATCCAATCAAATTACTTGAACCGACATGAGCAAGGTTAAAAAGCAGATCACGGCAGAAGAGACGCTCGCGCAGCAAAAGAAGAACACTGAGCGCGACCGCACTGACGAAAGTCTTCGCCGGGAGCGCCACAAAACTGACGATGCTCTGGGTGTGAAGCGAAAATGCACTCAGGACTTGGCCGACGACATAGTGGAGCACGCACGTGAGCAGGCGGACGAGATTCTCGATGCGGCACGGGTAAAAGCAGACAAAAAACTTAACCAGAACGGAACGTTGCTGGGCGTATCCAACGTGGTAGCGCGTGAGGCTGTGGCTCACGAGCGGGTTATCGAGGACGTAGTGCTGAAACAGGAACGTGCCTCCGCAGATGAAAGTCTCCGCTGGGAGCGCGAAGAGCAGTCCCGTATTCTCGCCGCCCTGTTACCGCTTGAGAGAGAGAGAACCGACCGTTTTTTGGTTACAGAGCGTGGGCTTGCCGACGACGCGATTATTCATCGCGACGACCTCATGGGCATGGTCAGCCACGACCTGCGGAACCTGCTCGCGGGTATCGCAATCCAGGCGGCAGTGCTGACCAAGGAGGCGACGGATTCGGACGAGGGTAAAAGGACGTTGTTACGCGTCGATCGCATCGAGCGTTACGTCGCGTGCATGAACAGGCTGATCGGAGATCTCGTGGACGTGACGAGCGTCGATGCGGGCAAGTTTGCCGTGCATCCCAAGCCCGGCGATGTCGCAGAGACGATCGCCGAAGCGATCAACCCGTTCGCAGAAAGCGCGCAGAAGAAGGGCATTGCACTCGAATTCGCCACCGACCGGCAAACGCTGCCCGGGATTTTCGACAGGGAGAGGATGCTACAAGTGATAGCCAATCTTATAGCCAACGCGATGAAGTTCACCCACAGCGGCGGCGCGATCACACTCGGAGTCGCGCGAGATGGAGACGATCTTCGAGTATCTGTCCTCGACACGGGTGACGGAATCGCCGCAGACATGCGAGAAGCGATATTCGAACGCTTTGGGCAGGTGGGCGGAACGAACCAACCAGGGCTGGGCCTCGGCCTTTACATCTCCAAATGTATCGTGGAGGCACAGGGCGGACGCATCTGGGTCGAGAACAACCCAGCGGGTAACGGCAGCGCATTCCACCTCACGATTCCTACACGTGGCAAGCTCAGCGACTTGCAAGTTGAATAATAGTCGGAGTTTAAAATGTCCTGTTGGGAATAATATCCAGTTGTGAAGACCTGGCCTCCTCACGCGGGGTCGCCGTCGATGACAACGAGATATTGAATTATGTAAATGATTCTGTGCTGCGCGTTGCTGCTTACCGGGCGTAAGTCCTTTTGCAATCTGGCGTAATAATCTTGTATGCCTGCCATGAAGTCTGTCGTCATCTTTTCCATCTTTCTTTGGCTCGTCGCTCTCAAGTCACCGGCGGCGGAATCGAAGCTGCGCTTCAATCGCGATATCCGGCCTTTGATGTCAGATACTTGTTTTCATTGTCACGGTCCTGACAAAAACAGCCGCAAGGCGGGACTGCGGCTCGACATTCGCGATGAAGCGTTGAAGCCTGCGAAGTCGGGCGAGTTGCCCATTGTTCCCGGCAAGCCTGACCAGAGCGAGATTATCAAACGTCTTTTCGCGGATGACAAAGATGATCTCATGCCGCCGGAAGAGGCGCACAAGACCTTCACGCCGCAGCAAAAAGAAATCTTTAAGCGCTGGGTCGCGGAAGGCGCGGAATATGAACCGCACTGGGCTTATACCCCGCTGGTGAAACCGGCCCCGCCGAAAATTCAAGATTCAAGATTCAAGATGCAGAATCCGATTGATGCGTTTATCGCCGAGAAGCTGGCGGAGAAGAATATTGCTCCTTCCGCACAGGCTGATGCCCGCACGTTGTTGCGTCGGCTTTCGCTTGATCTTACCGGCTTGCCGCCAACGCCGGAGGAGACGGAGGCATTTGTTCAAGCTTCCAGCAAAAATCTGCAAGCTGCCTACGAAGCCGCCGTGGAGCGTCTTTTGCAGTCACCTCATTACGGCGAGCGCATGGCGGTCTGGTGGCTGGATGTGGCGAGGTTCTCGGACACGGTGGGTTTCCATGGTGATCAGAACCTGCGGAATTTTCCTTATCGCGATTATGTCATTGATTCATTCAACAAGAACAAGCCCTTCAATCAGTTCACGCTGGAGCAGATCGCGGGTGATTTGCTGCCGAATCCGACGACCGAACAGTTAATCGCCACCGGGTTTAATCGCCTCAACATGGTCACGCGCGAGGGTGGCGCGCAGCCTGGAGAATATCTGGCCAAGTATGGTGCGGAACGAGTGCGCACCATTGGTGGGGCCTTTCTCGGTTCCACACTCGGATGTTGCGAATGTCACGATCACAAGTTCGATCCCTTCACCGCGCGCGACTTCTATTCCATGCAGGCTTTCTTTGCCGATGTGCGGCAGTGGGGTGTCTATGCTGACTATGGTTACACCAAGAATCCTGAGTTGAAGGGATTTAATAACGAATCTCCATTCCCTCCGGAGATGGAAGTGGACAGCCCTTATCTTATAAAACGCGCGGCTAAGATTCGCGGCCAGTTGACCGCACTCGCGCAGCGCGCATCCAGCGTCTTTCAAACGGATCCCAAGGCTCGGGCTGCCTTCGATCAGTGGATATTGAACAGCCTCGCTTTTTTCAAGGCCAATCCCAGCGGTTGGATTACGCCGTTGGCTAATGTGACGACAAGTGCGGCAACATCTGTCAAAGCCAGAGGTGCCCCCAAGGGCACCGCTAAAGCTGCGGCTAAACCCGTAGTAGAAACAAAGTCGAAGGACGCGGAGCCACCCAAACTGCAAGCAGATGGCCGTATCATTTTCGCCGGATCAGACGCCGATAACACACGCATTGCCCTGCAAGTGCCTCCCGGTTGGGCGAGCGCGTTGCGTGTGGAATTGTTGCCTGACCCTGCGCATCAAGGGAGCATCCTGCGAGGTGGCAAGCCGGGCGGAGCCTCACTTAAACTCACCGCCTCAGTTCTGAAGAAAGGCACCACGAAGCCGCTGGCTCTGGCCTTCCGCGAGGCGGATGCCAACCTCAAGGCGGCTCGCTACCGGAATGGCGAGGATATTTCCGGCATCAAGGATGTCTGGATGACTTCCGCCGAGGCTTGGAATCAGCCGCACATTGCTGTTTGTCTGTTGGAGCAGCCGGTGAAGATTGAAGATGGCGACACTTTCATTCTCCAGATCACCGATAACACCGCGGGCTGTGTGCGTGTGTCTGTTTCACCCTTCGCGCCTGCAAGGTTGACGGGAGACACTTCACTGGCGCAGCTTCGGCCAGTTATCGAGGCGCAGCAGGATGGGGCCAAGGAAGCCTATCTCGCGGGCACCAGATGGAACGAAGCCGCATTCAAGGAATATGCCGCCGAATATGCAAAGCTCCTCGAATGCCGGGACGGTAAAACTTACACCGTGATAACAAAAGCCGTGACGCAGCCCCTGACTGTCCGGGTTCTGCCTCGTGGTAACTGGATGGATGAAACGGGGGTGATCACGCCGCCTGCATCTCCCGAGTTCCTGCCCACTGTGTATAAGCCGAAGGAAGGTCAGAGGCTCACGCGGCTGGAACTTGCGAAATGGCTTTGTTCCCAGGAAAATCCGCTCACGCCGCGCGCACAAATGAACCGCTTGTGGAAGCAGTTCTTTGGTAATGGGCTTTCGTCCATCGTGGATGACCTCGGTGCCCAGGGTGAACCGCCCAGCCACCCTGAGTTGCTTGACTGGATCGCTGCGGAGTTCCGCGACTGCGGCTGGGACATGAAGCACATGATCCGTTTGTTTGTGCTCTCCAGCACTTATCGCGAGAGCAGCAGCCTGCGCCCGGAACTGCATGACATTGATCCCAACAATCGTCTCCTGGCCTCGCAGAATCCACGCCGCCTCGATGCCGAGTTTGTTCGCGACAACGCCCTGTTCATCGCAGGCCAGATCAATCTCGACATCGGCGGTCCGAGTGTGAAGCCCTATCAACCTGCGGGTTACTACGCGAACCTGCAATTTCCAGACCGTGATTACCGGGCCGAACTCGATGAGCGACAGTGGCGGCGCGGGGTTTACATGCATTGGCAGCGCACGTTCCTGCAACCGATGCTGGCGAATTTTGATGCACCCATGCGTGATGAATGCACCGCGAACCGTCCTTTATCCAACACGCCGCAGCAGGCGCTGACTTTGTTAAATGATCCGACTTTTGTTGAGGCCGCGCGTGTCTTTGCCCAACGACTGCTGGACGACAAGGCAGATTCCGATAATCAACGAGTGGTGCGCGCCTTTGAACTCTCCCTAGCGAGGCCGCCTGAGGTGAAGGAGCATATTATGCTCATCAATTTTCTGAATTCCCAGAGGACTGCATTCAAAGCAGACAAGGGTGCGGCCGAAAAATTCATACACATAGGACTTGCGAAGCCGGCGACAAATTCTGATCCGGTTGAGCTTGCCGCATGGACTTCGCTCTGCCGTGTAATCCTGAACCTGCACGAAACCATCACCCGTTATTGAAGAACATCATGAATCTCCGCTACGATCCCACAGCTCATGCCTTGAGCCTCAAGCGCCGTGCTTTCCTCACGCAATCTGCCTATGGCCTCGGCGGGCTGGCTCTGGCCTCGATAATGAATCGAGCGGATGCCGCGCCATCCAAGGGCGCGATCACCACGCTGCATTATCCGGCCAGAGCGAAACGGGTGATTCACTTGTGCATGGC
>JAYVZW010000088.1:0-2388 GCA_043783015.1 Verrucomicrobiota bacterium | reverse complement strand
AACATCACTTCCGCTTCATCAACGACGGGGCGGTGACTTGGGTGGCAAACAAGCTCGGACTCGAGCCCGTCCAAGTGCTGGAAGTTGTAACATTTTATCCAGGCTTCCGTCAGAGCGCGCCGGGCAAGTTTCACATTCGTGTCTGCCGCACACTTTCGTGCGCCATGGCCGGCAGCTACGAACTGATGGAATCACTTTGCAAGGCGGCGAACATTGACCACACGCATACGGATCATCATCATCCGATTGCCGTCAGTCCCGACGGTAAATACAGCATCGAGTTTGCCGAGTGCCTCGCGAGTTGCGGCTTCGGCCCCGTGTGCATGGTTGAGGATGATTTCCATGAGAATGTCGCGCCGGACAAGGCAGATGAGCTACTGGCAAAATATCAGTAATCGCCCGGGCTATTTGGACTCCAGCTTGATGTTGCACCAGGTGCCTTTGGAGGGCTTCAACTCGGCAACCTGTTTTTCACCTTCCAGAAACACCACTCGTTTGTAATCCTTTTTGGGAATGCGGAGTGCGAGGAAGTTCTTCACGGTGTAAGTCGCGTCACTCTTGGCGTCATTCATCCGGTAATGAATCATCAGCGTGTCGCCAGTCTCGGTGACCCTTACGTCTGCAAAGGCCTTGTCCATATCCGCAGGAGCCGTCATGACCTTGGCTACGAGAATGATCTGCTCTTTGGCGTAAAGCTCCAAGTCAGGTGCATAAGGCTTTTTGCCGTGCATCACTGCAGCAGCGTGAAACACTGAGTTGTATTGCTCCGGCGACTTGATCAATGCGCAGAGCACTGGATTCACTTTATCATCCCAATTGCCGATAAAGTTTTGATATTCGTGAACCGAAATCCGCTGATTTGGCACGGCATTTTCACCCGGAGTCGGCTCTGTCGCCATCGATCGATAACAAAACAAAGTGACCGTGAGAAAAGCCGTCGTGAAAATTTTAAAGCGCATAGAGGTTTTCATGTTAGGCAGGTGTATTTATTGCCTGGCCTCACTTGACCGCAGCCGCTCGTTGACCGAGTTCTCTTCGCTCAAGCGCTTCGCGTTATTCGATGCAATAAGTAATTGCTTAGCGGCTTGCATGCTACGGAAGATGGCGCTCGACCGCGAATCGTTCAACAATCGTTATCATTGCGGCTTCGCGCAATGATAACCATTTTCGATGTGCTGCATGCCTGTCTCCCCTTTGAGCTTACTACTGTTCGTATTGATTCTTTTTGGAGTCGCGCTGTCCGATCCCGTGGCGGATGAGATCGCTCCCTCGTCCAAGTCACCTTTCATCCAGCCCTTGGAATCCGGTCGAGCGGAACTGCATAAGTTGATCCGTTCCTACATGACACTTGAGCCTGGCAAGGTCACGGCCCATCCGGCCGCAGCCGACTTTCCCGGAGCGGTTGAGTCCAAAGAGCGCGTGAATCGCACGGTGACCTTTGACCCTAACCTTGTTCACCGCTGGGACATCCACGCCGGTAATGCACCAGACCGTGCCACGGGGCCGGACGCGTGGCAGGAAACGGGATGGAGAATCTTGTTGGCAAACCAACAGGGCAGGGGCACCCGGCCATGGTCAGCCTCGATGCCATGGTCGCCAAACGACTTGCGACTCCGCCCAACATGGGTCCGTTTGAGCAGCTTGCCTCTTTTGTGGTGCTGATCAAAGCCCATGGCTGGTGGCCACTGCTGGAGACCTTGCGGTCTTACGCCACAAAAGGCGTGCCCGCCGACGGCAGAAAAAGACGCTGCCTCACTTCAGAGTATGTTTGTGGAGCGGTATGGCCATGCCGCAAAGGCCAATGTCGCCGATTACTTCGCCCTCTTGGGATACAAGATATCTGATGCGACTCGCACGGCCTTGAAAGACAACCCGGTTTTCAAGCCCGCCTTGCCTGTTTCAAACAAGTGAAGAGCTGTGTCGTGTTACCAACAACGCACCGTCACGGGGAATAAAAGGGGACAATAATTGTAGCACGGTGTTCACGCTTTAGCGTGAGAAGGATTGGATTGTTGAGTCTCGCACAATAGCATTACGAATGTGTTGGGGGCTGCCAGCCCCCATGACACGGGGCCAAGCTGGCCCCGACACCCGGGAAGTAAACAGTCATCCTATTACGCGAGACTCAATAGGAATCACACTGAAGCGTGAACACCGATCGGATCGGGGGTAAGATTCACATCAACCGCCCATTAGTAAGAATGGTCCGCTCAACGCTTGATTTCCACTGGCGTCACGGACTTGTCCTTGCGTCGGAAATTGTCCCAGAAGCCTTTTTTCTTTTCCGGCTCTTTCTTTATTGGTTCGACGGGTTTGGCGACGGGGATGACTCTATCAGGGAAAGCTTCATAAGTGTCGGCTCCGACTTTGGTGCGAAGGTCTTCGGCC
>JAYVZW010000087.1:0-7223 GCA_043783015.1 Verrucomicrobiota bacterium | reverse complement strand
ACGCCGGTAAGCACATGCTTGATGGCACCGTCCTTGCCAGCCGCATCCATGGCCTGGAAGATGAGCAGCACCGCCCATTTATCCTGGGCGTAAAGCATATCTTGCATCTTGGAGAGCAAGTTAATTCCCAAGTCCAGCGCCTCCCTGGCTTGTGACTTGACTCCAGCGCCAAATCCGTTCGTGTCACCCGGATCATGGTCTTTCAATCGGAATTTGTCACCATTGGTGACACAGTAAGGCGCAGCCAGTTTGCGCGCTCTTTTCACGAGTTCCTTGAGCTTCATGCCATATGAATCTCAGGATGCCAACTTCAAAGCAAGCCCAAAGTTAATGCAGATTTTTCTGCCGATTGAAATTATACAAACTTCGCGGGCTGTCCTGTTGAAGAAAGCACTGCCCGCCAGAGCCCACCATCCAAATCCACCTGTTTTACTCCGCTCACAATGACTTCGATGGGCACGTGGACAAACTGGCCGTTGAGATAGCTGATGACCAGCCCGGTCTTGCCCGCCATCGCGGCATGGACTGCGTGACGCCCCATGCGGTCGCAAAGCAGGGCGTCCTCGGTGTTGGCGGGGCAACCCCGTATTTGATAACTGGGATCGAAGTAGCGCAGCGTCATCTCGATGTTCCGGGCTTTGAAGTGCGCGTTGAATTGATCCCGTAAAAAAAGACCGATGTCATGAAGTTTTAAGTTGCCGGATTCGTCCTTTTCACCGCTGCTGCCGAGCAAGTTCTGCCCTGCGCCCTCGGCCACCACCACGACGGCGTGTGGCTTTCTATCAAGCCGTCGCTCCAGGGCGGCGAGCAATCCCTCCGGCCCTTCAAGCACAAAGGGCGACTCGGGCACGAGGCAGATGTTCACATCCTGACTGGCCACGGTGGCTGCGGCGGCGATGAAGCCCGCGTGCCGGCCCATCAGTTTGACCACGGACACGCCGTTCTCCACGCTCCGGGCCTCGGTGTGTGCGCTGTTAATCACCCGCACCGCCTCATCCACTGCCGTGCCGAAGCCGAAGGTGCGCGTGACGTAACGCACGTCGTTGTCGATCGTCTTCGGGATGCCCACGATGGCGAGCGCATGGCCCCGGAGCCGGGCTTTCTCCAGGAGGGCGTTTCCTCCGCGTTGAGTGCCATCGCCGCCGACGGTAAGGAGGATGTTGATCCGGTGCCGGATCAGAAATTCCACGGCCACCTCCATGTCCACCGGACCACGCGAGGTGCCCAGCATGGTTCCGCCCTCCTTGTGAATGTCCTCAACGATGTCCTCCGTAAGTTCGACCGGTGGTTTGCCGCGATTCGGATCCAGACCGCGATAGCCGCCGCGAATGCCCAGCACGGAGTCCACTCCATAGCTACGATACAATTCCCGGGTTGCCGAGCGGATGACGTTGTTCAAGCCCGGGCACAGGCCGCCACAGGTTACGATGGCCGCGCGCGTCTGCTTGGGATCAAAGAACAGCATCTTTCGTGGCCCGGCTTTTTCAAAAAGAATCAGATCCTTCGGGATCATCGCGCCCGTCCATTGCACGTCTGCCGGCACAAAGACGTCATCCACGACTGAAAACCCCACCGGTGAAGGATGTCTGGCTTCGCCCAACTGGCTTACGGTGGCAGTGTTCATGAGGAGACTACACTAGACTGCAATTGACCTATTTGTTCTTAGCCCCGGAGATCGGATAACCCTGCCAGACATATTCCAGAGCCTGAGGCAGCAGTTGTTGTTTCATGCTGCCGTCGCAGTGCCCGGCGTTGCGCACGAAGGAAAACTGGTGGTGATAGCCTTTCGCGGCCAGTGCTTTGGCCATGAATTCATTGGCCAGCACCCAGTCGTGCGCGTCGTCGCGCATGATATTCGGGTTGAGCAAATCGCGGTCGCCTACTTCCATCCAGATGCGCAACGGTTTTACCGGGCTTTCGGAAATAAGGTGCTGATGCATTTCCCAGCAACCTCGGGGCGTCGCGGGATTGTAGGGCCATTGCTGATTCACAAACGTTCCTGAGAAACAGAGCACGCGATGATAGAGGTCGGGATGATACCACGCCGTGATGAGCGCGCAGGACGCGCCGGAACTGCAACCCATCGTGGCGCGACCCTCGGGGTCTTTGGTCAGCTTGACATGACATTCTTTTTCCACCAGCGGCAGGACTTCCTTCTCGACGAACTCGGCGTAAAGGCCGGACATGGTGTCGTATTCCAGACCGCGTTGACTGCCCTGGGCGTCGCCACTGCCGTTGCCGATGGAGATGGCGATCATCGCCGGGACACGCTTCGCGGCGATGAGATGATCTAGGGCAATGAACAGGTTCTTATCAATGCCATCGGCACCGACGATGAACGGGGCGGCAGTGCCGGGCACATATTGCTTGGGCACATAAACTCCGACGCGGCGCGTGTAAGGCGCGGGATGACTGGTGGTGACATCCAGTTTGTTGGGATTGTTCGGATCGGGTGTGCCGAAGGTGCCGGGCTCCCTTGCGATGCCGGGATAGATTTTGCTGTCTTCAGATTTCATCGTGAGCGTGAACACCTCTCCCTGCGGCACGCCTTCGTGAACGGTCATCTCTGGCGCCTTCGTGTGCGTGGGACCAATGATGAAATTTCCATCGGCATTTACCGGAGGAACCGTGCCATCGGGCATCTCCTTCGCGGTGACATAGCCGGACGTGTGGGGATCACGCGCGGGCGGCTGCGGGCGCGGTGCATTCGCAGCCGATGCTGGAAATACCGGGGCCAGCAGCGCGATGAAGAGCGTGATATTCTGGAGGCATGTGCTCATGGAGTTCAGTTATTGTGTGAGATGTGAAAGATGTAAACGTCAAACCGTCGTCACCAAGGCATAACCTGCGTGTAACATGATGGGAATCAAACTTACTTCTTTTTCAAATGGATAACCAATTCCGGTGCGGCTGACGGAAGTTCTTTCATCACCAGCTCCGCCATCGTCATTGCTCCCTTCTCGCCAAAATGCGTGTTGTCACCGGGTTTGTTCGCCATGTCTGCGCTGCCTGCCGCGCCGAGAGGCTCGACCAGCGCCCTGCTCGACGCGTGAAGGTCAATCACCGGAACTTTTTTCTCCTCGCCGACTTGTTTCATCGCATCCGCGTAAGGCTGCAATTCATTGATGAGAATTCCATCCGGTTTAAAAATCCGGCGCACCATCGGTGTGATGAGAACCGGTTTCGCGCCAATGGCTCGCGCTTCATCAATGTAGCGACGCAAGTATTCTTTGTAGTCAGTCGCCGCATTGGTTGACTCTGGTCTTTTCGAAGGATGCGAATCGTTGTGACCGAACTGGATGAGCACAAAATCTGGTTTCTTATCGAGCGCCATTTTCCAAAGCCCTTCTTTGATGAAGGTCTTTGTGCTTCGGCCGGATTTTGCGAGGTTGATCACCTTCACCCCTTCATCAAAATAGCTCTGAAGATACTGTCCCCAGCCTCGTTCAGGATTCTGCGCTGAATAGTCGCAAACCGTGGAGTCCCCAACCAGCACCACCCGTGCCGGAGTATTTACATCAGCAGCCTGGGAGCAGGCTATTGCGCAGACGAATAGAAGTGACGCAATTTTAACAATGTTGCTGAGTCTAGTGTTCATGTCAGGCAGGATGACTTTTAAAGCTGTTCCGATGGTTTATCCCTTTCCTCAAGGGCGGCCAGTGGTTGTTTCATACAAAGCTGCCGATGGCTGTAGATCATGAAGCCCGCGCTGATCCCAAACAAAACGCCCCCGCCCCCCATGGCCACGCGCAAGCCGACAAGATCCGCCAGCTTGGAAACCAGAAGCCCGGAAAAAGGCAGCACGCCAAAAAAGCTCAGGCCCATGATCGCGGAGATGCGCCCCCGAATGGCATCGGGCGCGCGCTCCTGCACGATGGTATTGGCCAGACCGAACATGGTGGATGTGCCTAGCGTGAGGAAAATCATCGCTGTGATGGCTTGCCAGAGATGTTGCGCAATGGCGAGTCCAAACATGCACGCGCAAATATCCACAGCAGCCAGGCGCAAGTAGAATGCTCGGCGATCATGCGGAATCGTCAGCAGCCAGATGGAACCGATGAACGCGCCGATGCCTGAGGAGGCGATGAGGAAGCCATGCGATTGGGCGTCCACATGCAGGACGTGCCGCGAATAGAAAGGCATGGTGATCATGAAGAACGGCGAGATGCAGGTCGTCAGCGTGGTCAGCAGCAAAATCATGGACAGCGTTGGCTTGTCGCGGCGCACATAAAGGAAACCGTCTTTCATTCCCGTTTGCCGCATAGCCTCTTCTTCCTCGGTGCCGCGCGGTCGCGGATGCAGCGTGAGGATGGCCGCGATCAGAGCCAGAAAGCTCGCGGCATTCGCATAAAACGCAGATGCAGTGCCGAGCCATGCGATGAGCCAACCGCCGATCGCGGGTCCCAAAAGACGCGTGGCGTGAAAGAGAGAGCGATCCACGGCAATGGCCGCGCTGAGCTGGCTGCGATCCACCAGCTCCGGCGTGAGCGCGGAGGCCGCCGGCATCTCGAACGCCGTGCTGATGCCGAGCAACATGCCCGCAATGACCACATGCCAGACGGCGATTTGTCCGGTCGCAATCAGCCAGCCCATCGCCAAGGCCAGAATGATCTGCACCACCTGCGTGATGATGAGAATAAGGCGCTTGTCGTGGCGATCCGCCATCGCGCCCCCGTGCATCGTCAACGCGAGCATGGGAAGGCCCGCGCAAAAATTGATCAGGCCCAGCGAGAACGCGCTGGTGGTCAGTCCCGCGACGACCCAGCCCTGCGCCATCTGCTGCATCCATGTGCCGAGCATGGAGATCGTCTCGCCCGCCATGTAGCGACCAAACGGTCCGCTGCGCAGCACGTGCCAAGCTGCGGCGTGCGGAGTTTGGGCAGAGGTTGGCAGGCTCACGGAAAAGACGGCACCCTCGCGCATCTTACGCCTAATTTCAATACAAGGGAGACCCTCCGCACTTTCCGTATAATATTAATCGGCAGGTAGGCCCAGCGTTTACTTTTTCTTCCAAAGCTTTTGGAACTCATCCTCGGTGATGGTGCGGACGCTCCCATCATTAAAGGCGGCGATCCTTTTGCCGCTTTTGTTTGGCGTAGGTGCGGCAAGGACAATTTCTCCGCCATCGGAGCTGTCTGTAAGCTGGTTGTTATAAAGCGGAGCCAGATTCTCTTTAGTATTCGGATCGCTGAACTCCAGAAGGCTGGGATTATCCAGCATGCTTTCCTTTATCAAATCGGACAGTTGCGCGGGATATTTCCCACCTTGGTCTGCAGCATATATTCTCAAACAGACAACCAGTTGTTTGAGTTGATTCATAACTTTGGTGTCGTTGGCCTTGTCCTGAACTTTTGCAAAGGCGGGAAACGCGAGCGAAGCCAGGATGGCAACCGTGGAGATGGTTTCCATCGAAGATGATCCAAGTGCGATGGTCGAATTGGACACCGTCATCATGCCATCGGGCTGATTGGCAAAGGCAATCGCCTGACCGTGGCTGAGGTATGGCTTAAAAGCATCGAGCAATTTTTGGATGATCAGCATGTCATTAGTCGAGGTCGGGTTTTTTTGGACCGAGCTCAGGATGGTTGTTTCCATCACGTTGCTTAATGTCTGCATGAAGCGCGTTGAAGCATAAATGCAGGCATTGCCCTCTGCGGGAAGGTCGCGCCAAGTCTGGGTGAAGTCCGCTCCTTCAGCAATCTTATTTCCCCCAGTCGTTACCGTATCAAGCAGCGCTGGACGCGTGGCAATCATGATGCGGTCGGCCTTGGTATCAAAGCGAAGCACGGGCTGAAAATCCATCGGCGGCGGACCAGCCGGGGCCTTGAACCCGATGGAGAAAATGCCGCCCTCCGTGAATGCCGCGGCCGGTGAACGCGGCCGGGCAAACGCCTGCATCAACTGCGGCTTGAGTGCCTCCATCAACCAGCCCAGACGATCCATGACGATCACGCCATCAAGACCGGGAAGAACCGGAGCATCAGGCGCG
Source organism: Verrucomicrobiota bacterium (assembly GCA_043783015.1). Classification (GTDB taxonomy): domain Bacteria; phylum Verrucomicrobiota; class Verrucomicrobiia; order Verrucomicrobiales; family Verrucomicrobiaceae; genus VFKE01. The sequence goes on along the minus strand of JAYVZW010000087.1, from coordinate 1,234 downwards.
GGCTGGAATTTTTGCGTTGGATCCAGACGAAGGAAGATGCCGATCCGCGCATCCAGCTTCTCCATGATCTGCTTGGGGCTTAGACCGGTCGCCGGGTCAGGCCTGCCCATTTGCTCTGCAAACATTGCGCGCTCTTTGGCGGGCATGAAGGCCAGAAACTGAGGCAAAGTATCGCGCGCGAAATCTTTGAGATTGATGGAAAATTCAAGGGCGAGATCGGTATCCTTCGGCGCGGTTTCATGCAGCAGCCATTTGGTCGCCGGTCCACCGCTGAGGGTCATCAAACCTTTCCGGCCATGCGGCATGTAAGCAAAGCTGCGCGAATGATAGGTGCCGTCAGCCCGCCTGCGGGAACTGGATCCCGTCGCAACCACAGAATTCATTCCGAGCATATCGAAGACCTTCGCAAGGCTGAAGTCTGGCGGCATATCTTTGCGCTCCGATGCGGGCATGGCTTTGATTATTTCATCCATGAATTCCGCCATCAATTTCAAGCCGCCCGCCTCGGAATATTGATAGGAGCAACCGCCCAGTTCCAGATGCGAGGCCACGGCATTGTAAGCTGGCGACAAACCTTCGGTGATAACTGTCTGGGAAGCGGCGGCGGACGGGTTGCCGACTTGAACCAAGCTGGCGAGAGCAAGGGCGAGAGTCACGGAACTGGAGTGGAGGAGTGCGGTTGGCTTCATGGGCTGGTCGATGGATTTTTTTGTCTTTGTTGCAGACTTCACTTCGATGAAAGCTTGTCAATACGGTTGCCGCAAGCGGAGTTTCGCTAGGGGAAGCACTGATTTATTCGGAAGTAGAAGCGGCGCATCGCCGCTTTCCCAGACAATAAAGCGACGAGGGCGTCGCTTCTACTCCTTGTTCAGCGTTTCCCTAGGCGGAAACACGCGGGGTTTGAGTTGATGATGGTCGGCGCACGGAAAGATTTATGGTTGCCCGGCGCCTTCAACTTCTCTTCATCTTTCGGCAGGCTCTTAATAAAGGGCTTGAAATAGCCTTCAATCTTATGGGTGCGCGGGTTTTGTGCAGCATGATCTCGCTCTTCAAACTCCACGGAAATCCATCCGTAAATCCGGCTTCCGGGGTCCAGCTTGGCGGACTTGAGTTTGAGCGTTTATTTGGTGTTCTGCCATTGCAATGGGCCAGTGGGGGCTGGATAAACTGCTGAAAATTCACATTTGAAATTAAGTATCATCGGCGGAAATGCCGTCGCCGAACGTGTCTTTTA
>JAYVZW010000086.1:0-7231 GCA_043783015.1 Verrucomicrobiota bacterium | reverse complement strand
TTGAATTCGCGCGTGTTGTTCGTGACGAGGGTGAGGTTGTGATTCATGGCGTGAGCCGCGAGCAGAATGTCACACGCACTGATCGGTGTGCCAGCGCGTTCGAGCACGGCCCGAATGAGAGCAGCCTGACGCGAGTCCTTGTCTTCAAATGGCAGAATAGGAAACGGGCGCAAAAACTCATTCACTTTTTCAAAAAGCCGCTCACGGTTCGGGCTGCGCTCGCATCCTGCGTAAAGTTCATAACTGGTGATTGCGGATATGGAGATGGTGGAGTGATCATGCTGGTGAAATCGCCGAAGCACCAGTTCCGAGCGCCGTTTGATGACGTAGGAACAAATGTTCGTATCCAGCATCCAGTCCATGCTATTCGAGATCGATATTCCGTGGCACGATGTCGTTATCCTCACGTCCATTGGGCATGAAGTCATCCCCGGCGGCAGTCCAGCTGTTCCACCACTTGTCCCAGTCAAATTTCTCCACCGGCTCCAGCACCACGGCCTTGCCCTCGCGCCGGATCAAGACTTCATGTCCGGGAAAGCGAAACTCCTTCGGCAGCCGCACCGCCTGGCTGCTGCCATTCTTGAACAGCTTCGCCCGTAAGCCAGCTGCGACCGGCTTGCGTGTGGCAGGGCGACCCGCACGGGGCTTGGGCTTGGGCTTGGCTTTGGTCTTCATAAGAAAGTATATACTTTATATATAGACTTGGCAAATTCATTTCGGCACCACGACAAACCCTTCCCTGCTGTCTTTGACAATCCAGCCGGCGGCTTCGATCTGCTTGCGCAGTTCGTCAGCTTTCGCCCAGTCTTTTGATTGCTTCGCAGCCCAGCGCTGTTGCGCGAGCTGGGTGATTTCATCAGGCACAGTGACAGCTTCTTCCTTCAACTCAGGAAGCACGATGCCGATGGCGTCGAGGATGAAGTGGAGATTGAGCAGGTGCGACTTTGCATCGCTCGCAGCGAGGTCGGTGACCTTTGTTTTATTCACCACACTGAAGACGCAGCCAAGCGCCTCCGGCACGTTGAGGTCGCCGAGCAGTGCGCTCCACGCAGCCGCAAACTCGTGTTGGGGGCTGCCAGCCCCCGAGGAAAGAGTTTCGTGCGACGGGGGCTGGCAGCCCCCAACACCTTGGGCTTTCTCCCGCAACAGCATCGCGAACTTCGCGAGCTTTGCCAGCGCAGCGCGTGCAGCGTCGAGCGAGTGCAGCGTGAAATTCAACGGTCCACGGTAGTGGCCACTCACGAGCGTATAACGCACTTCCGCAGGCGTGAATCCGCGCTGCTTCAGATCGTCGAGCGTGTAGAGATTGCCCAGGCTCTTGCTCATCTTGCCGCCATCCACCATCAAGTGCGCGGCGTGCATCCAGTGACGCGCGAATTGCCCGCCGGTGGCGCAGCAGCTTTGTGCGATCTCGTTTTCGTGATGCGGAAAAATCAAATCAACGCCGCCGCCGTGCAGATCAAATTCCATGCCGAGATATTCCAGCGACATGGCGCTGCATTCGAGATGCCAGCCGGGTCGTCCCCTGCCCCACGGACTGTCCCACGCATTGTCGCCGTCCTCGGGTTTATGTGCTTTCCACAAGGCAAAATCCGCGAGCGCGTCCTTGCTATATTCATCACTGTCGTTAGCTCCTTGGGCCGCGCCGAGACGCAGCTCGCGATCCTCCAAATGCGAAAGCTTTCCGTAGTCCGCAAAGGACGACACCCGGAAATAGACCGATCCATCGCCCGCTTTGTAAGCGTGTCCGCTCTTGATCAAATCCTCGATCATCTTGATCTGATGCGGGATATGCTCCGTGGCTTTCGGCTCCACATGGGGCGTAAGCAGATTCAATGCAGCGCAATCATCATGAAAACGTCGCGTCCAGTCCTGAGTGAAATCCACCAGCGTGCGCCCCGCCTTTTGCGAGTCACGAATCGTCTTGTCATCCACATCCGTGATATTCCGCACGTGCAGCGTGGGCGTGCCGCTTAACTCGACGACGCGACGAAACACATCTTGGGCGATAAACGTGCGAAAATTCCCAATGTGCGCGGGACCATAAACCGTCGGGCCGCAGCAGTAGAAACGCAGCGTATTGCCATCGGCGGGCAGAACCGGGTGCAGCTTACGTGAGAAAGTGTCGTGGAGTGTCAATGGCTGTCCGGCACTAGGCATAGGGACGCAATGAAGCGCGGGAGCATTGAGTTTGCAAAGGTTTGCCCATGACGGCCCACAAATCGTAATCCATGAATTACTACCGCCATGCCCCGCACTGCGACTTTGTTCATCTGGTTCCGTATCCTGTTCAACTGCCGGTTCTACTACCCGGTTTATACGATCTTGTTCCTCGACTTCGGCCTGAACCTGTCGCAGTTCGCGCTTCTTAATGTGGTGTGGGCCATCAGCATCGTGTGCCTCGACCTGCCGCTCGGTGCTCTGGCGGATGTGATCGGTCGGCGGCGCATGGTGGTCGTTGCGGCGTCGATCATGGTCGTGGAGATGCTGGTGTTCGCCTGTGTGCCGGTCGGCGGGCCGTGGGTATTTTATGTGTTGCTGATCAATCGCATCCTCAGTGGGGCGGCGGAGGCCTTTGCCAGCGGAGCAGACGAGGCGCTCGCCTACGACTCGATTCCACAAAACGAACGCGCCTCGATGTGGCCTCGCGTGATGGGACGGCTCAACCGCTGGATGGCGGTCGGATTCATTGTCGCGGCGCTCATCGGCGCCTTCGTCTATGACTCCGCCAAGATGAGCTGGCTCCTCGGAACGACGTTGAACAAGACGACCACGCTGAAGTTTCCCATCTACCTCTGCGTGCTGACCGCACTCGGCTGCCTCGCCGTTGCACTGGGCCTGCGCGAGGCGAAACATGATGGTCCGGTATTCGCGTTTGGTGAGAAGCTGCGCACCAGCTGGCGCGGCATCCGCCATGCAGCCTCATGGATTTGGAACACTCCGGCGCCGCTGCTGTTGCTCACCTTGGGTTTCCTGCTGGACAGTATTGTGCGCCTTTTCTACACCGTCGGGAGCAACTACTACCGCCTCATCGGAATCGAAGAGGCGTGGTTTGGCGTGATCTCCGTGGCAGGCTCGTTAATCGCGCTGTTAACCAGCAGTTGGATGGAATGGCTCGTGAAACATCGCAGCGCAAAGTTTAATTTTCTCGTCGTCATCGCCATGGTGGCGTGGGGCTTGATCGTGCTGGCCCATCCGGTGCCGGGATGGTTCGGCGTTGCTCTCCTCGCCCCGATTCTTCTATCGATGCGCTTCTTCCAGTTCTTCCTCTCGCATTACCTCAATGACCTGACCGACTCCGCTCATCGCGCCACCGTGTTGAGTTTCAAAAGCCTCTCCATGAACCTCGCCTATGGCACACTGACGCTACTTTTCGGCTGGCAGACGGCTTTTCTGTCTGGACGGCTCGGCTTGAAAAATGAAGACCCGCAGGTGTTTGCGACCGCGCTCACTTGGTGGCCGTGGTGGTTTGCGGGGACGATGGCAGCTTATTCGCTGTTCCGGATGTGGAGAAAGCCCGCCGACCGATGAGGTTGACACGCCCTTCATCAAGTGCTTGTTGCGCCCTCCATCATGCTTGCAGAACTCAAACAACGCGAAAAAGAAGGCCGCCCGATCAACGTGGGTTTGATCGGCTGCGGGGCCATGGGACTCGGAATTGCTTATCAAGTCGGGAAGACTCCCGGCATGAGACTGTCTTTCGTGGCCGATTTCAATGAAGAAGCCGCCAAGAAAGCAGCAGAGGTTTACGGCAAACCCACCAAAATCCTCAAGGATGGCATGGCTGCTCTCCAGGATGAAAAGATTCCCTGCGACGTGTTCGTGGAGGCGACCAACTCCATCATTGCCGCCTACGACTACTGCGCCGCCGCCATCGCCCGCAAGGCGCATTGCGTTCTCATGAACGCGGAGGTGGACGCGATCCTCGGCTATCTTCTCCGTGATGCCGCAGCGAAGCAGGGCGTCATCGTCACCAGCGACTCAGGCGACCAGCACGGCGTGCTCGCGCGCATGATGGAAGAAATCGAAATGTGGGGCTTCGACATCATGCAGGCCGGCAACATGAAGGGCTTCCTCCAGCGCGACCAGACGCTCGAAGGCATCGCGCCTATCGCCAAGCAACTCAAGCTCTCCACCGTGCAGTGCCTCGCCTACACCGATGGCTCGAAGTTGAACATCGAGATGTCCGTCATCGCCAACGAATACGGCCTCACCCCGTTTGTCCCCGGCATGGAAGGACCGCGCGCCAACAAGGTGCAGGACGTGCTCGATGTTTTCGACTTCGACAAATACAACGGTCAAGGCCGCGTGGATTACATTCTGGGAGCGAAGGAACACGGCGGCGGCGTCTATGTCGTCGGCAAATGCGAGAGCGAATTCCAGCAAGGTTACATGAACTATTACAAGGTGACCAACAGGCACCCTTACTACGTCTTCCTGCGCCCGTATCACCTGTGCCATCTCGAAACTCCGCGCGCGATTGCTTTGGCCGCGCTCTACGGCAAGGCCGTCTGCACCATGCGCATGGGGCGCGTGACGGACACCTTTGCCTATGCCAAGAAGGACCTCAAGCCCGGCGACGTCGTGCAGCACGCCATCGGCGGTGACGAAGTCTATGGCTTGATCGACGAGGCGAAGAAAGCAGACGCCGCGAAGCATGTGCCGCAGGGCGTGCTCGATATCGAAGGGATCACGGCCCGGCCAGTCATCAAGTGCGCTGTCGCAAAGAACACGCCGCTGACCTGGGGCGATGTGGAAATTCCCGCGAACCGGATGGTTGAGCTTTGGGAAAAACAAAAACCCTTGGTCGGCTTGAAGTAATCCGCGCAATTATCGAATGGGAGCAAGCAACAAACACGTCATCGTCCTCGGAGGCGGCCCCTGCGGGCTATACGCCGCGCGCGTTCTCAGCCGTGCGGGCATCGCGGTGACGTTGATCGAAAAAGATTCCCGTCCGGGCGGTCTCGCCACCTCGCACAAACGCGGCGAGAACTGGTATGACATGGGCTGCCACATGCTCCATGAATTCGACAGGGAGATTTACGAGGACATCATGGAACTGATGGGCGACGAGAGCATCCCTGTCGAACTCGACGCGAAAATCCGCTGGGCTGGAAGCTTCTATCGCTACCCGCTCCAGTTTCAGGACATGATTCGCGGCATCCCGTTCTTCAAGCTCGTGTTCTACACCCTCGGCCTGTTTTACGCGCAGCTCCGCAAGACCCTCGTCCCCTGGGTTCCGAAGAACGCCGAGGAAGCGCTCATCCAGCTTTACGGAACGCCCCTCTACAAATTTTTCTTCAAGGACTTCACCCACCGTTACTGGGGCATTCACCCGCGCGAACTGTCGGCGACCTTCATCACGACGAAGATGCCCCGACTCAGCGCCGTGGACGTGCTGAAGAAAGCACTCGCCAAATTTGGCGTGAAGGACAAGGGAGTTCACGCCGTGGACAGTGCCTTGTTGGAAGAGACGCTGCATTACTCGCGCACCGGAGCCGAGGCCATGCCGCGCCACATCGCCAGGGCCATCGTGGAAGATGGAGGCAAGGTGGTTGTCGATGCCGAGGTTTCTCGTCTCATCGTCAAAGACAGACGCGTCACTGCGGTGCGCTATATTAAAGACGGTCAGGATTTGGAACTGGCCTGCGATGAATGCATCTCCACAATCCCGCTCCCCTGGTTGGTGCAGAAAACCGAACCCGCTCCTTCTCAGGAAGTGCAGCAGGCTTCACGTGAACTGCGCTTCAAGCCCATCGCCATTTACGGCTTGCTGGTAAAAAAGCAGAAGTGCATCGATGGTCTCTATATCTATTACCGCGACCGCGTTTTCCATCGTGTCGGCGAACCGAAAAATGCCGGCTTGATTGTAAAACCGGAAGGTCACACCACGCTCATCGTGGAGACCACTTGCGAAATCGGCGACGGCAAATGGCAGGGCACCGAGGAAATCAAGCAGCAGATTTTCCAGGATCTCGAACTCGAAAACATCTGCAAGGCCGAGGACGTGGTCGAAGTAAACCTCATGCACTGCGTGACGGGCTACCCCGTTTTTGCCCTGGGTTTCGAACCGCATTATGACAAAGTAATGGCTTGGGTGAAAAGCATGCCCAACCTCCAAAGCACTGGACGTCAAGGTGGTTTCAAATATCCCAACATGCACTCCGCCATGCGCATGGGCGCAACCGCAGCCATGACGGCCATGAAGCGTTTGCAGGATTAAAACCTCATGTCCGCAACCAACCGCCTCGGCCAGCTTCTTCTCACCGGCATACCCGGCCCCGAGCTTGATGGCGAGACGGCGGCGCGATTGAAAAAACTCCAGCCCGGCGGCTTCATCCTTTTCAGCCGGAACCTGCGCGATGCCACTCAATTGCGAAAGCTCTGCGATGATTTGCGAGATTTGAGCGAGACCGAACCTTTCATCACGATTGACCAGGAAGGCGGGCGCGTCTCGCGCTTGCGTTACATCGGACAGGAGCCGCCGAATGCACAGCAGCTTCGCGAGAAAAACGATCCCGCGCTGATCGCGAAGCACGGCGAACTGACAGGCCGCGTGCTCCGTTTGTTCGGCATCAATCTCGACCTCTGCCCAGTGCTCGACATCAGCTACGACGACAACGCGGACAACTCGCTCAAGGGCCGCTGCTACGGCACCGACCCGCAGCAGGTGGTGAACAACGCAGGCGTCTTCAATCGCGCGATGCGCAAGGCGGGCGTGCTCAGTTGCGGCAAGCACTTTCCCGGCTACGGCCCCGCCGAATGTGACCCGCACGAATTCCTGCCCATCATCACTAAGTCTCGCGAGGCACTGGAGCGCGAGGAACTGCTCCCCTACCGCACCCTGCTGCCGGAACTCGACAGCGTAATGGTCTGCCACGCCAATTACAAGGCCTTCGATCCGCACAACGAACGGTGGCCCGCGTCGCTTTCGCATAACATCGTGCAGAAACTCCTGCGTGATCAGCTTGGCTTTGACGGGCTCGCCATGACCGATGATCTCGACATGGGCGCGATCTTAAATGAAGTCACCTTTGAGCAGGCCATCCAGGAAGCGATCAAAGCCGGCAACGACATGGTCATGATCTGCCATCGCCTGGAGATGGTGGAGCTTGCGAAGCAGCATCTTGAAGCACTGCCGAATCCCGTGATTCACGACGCGCTCATTCGCATCGAAGGCACGAAGAAGAAACTGTCAAAACCGTCGCGCTTCTCGCTCGATGAATTCGCC
>JAYVZW010000085.1:0-2396 GCA_043783015.1 Verrucomicrobiota bacterium | reverse complement strand
TGGCACTAAAATACTTCCGCCAGATTGTGGAAGTGGAGTTTCCCGTGATCACTGCCCAATCGGCCGAGGAAGGCATGAAGATTATCGCAGAAAGCGGCGAAACCATCGCGGTGGTAGTATCAGATCAGCGCATGGGCGGAATGCAGGGCACCACCTTTCTCTCCGAACTGAGGAAGAGGAAACCGGATGTTGTCCGGGTTCTCGCCACGGCGTTTTCCGATGTCTCCACGGCAGTGTCCGCCATCAATGAAGGATCCATATTTCATTACATCCACAAGCCGTGGGACCCCGATCTCCTGATGCAGTCCATGCACCGGGCGATGGAATGGTTCCAGATACGTGCGGAAAGGGAAACGCTGCTCAAGGAAAAATCCGCCATGGTGCGCCAGTTGATTGTCACGGATCGGCTCGCGGGATTTGGGGTGCTGGCCCAGGGCATCAACCATCACCTGAGAAATGCCCTGGTCCCGGTCGAGACTTATTTGCAACTGACCGAGAATTCCCAGGCCCCAGAGGGAACCAATGACGACGACGCTGCATTTCTCGATGAAATGCACAAAGCGGCCCGGACTCAGGTGCGCCATATCACCAATCTCCTGGGCAGGCTTTCCACTGTTTCAAAGACAAGGTTCATCAATAACGACGATTCCGTGGATACTGAAAAATTGCTGGTTGAAGTCATCAATCAACTGGCGGAGTCGCTGGAAGACAAGCAGATGAACGTAACCGTTTCTGTGGAAGGTGAAATTCCATTGATCCAGTGCAGCCGCAGCCGTTTGAGCCACGTCGTGCGTCTCATTCTTCAGGATGAACTGGAACTGCTCGAGCCTTCCAATGAAATCAACATTGTGCTCCGTCACTTCGAGGATGATGAAAATGACGAGCATGTGTGCATTGAGCTAAGCGACACCGGCCCCAATCTACCGGTGGACAGACTGGCGTCGGTTTTCACACCATTTTTCGTCAGGGAGGAAAACCCCCAATATGCGGGATTGAGCCTGGCCTCCAGTTATGTGACTTTGTGTAGCATCGGCGGCTGGGCCCAAGCTTACGATGACTCCGAACGTGGAACGGTGCTGGCATTTTCCATTCCCGTTCGACCGGTTGGACGCCCTTCAGGTGGATTGACAGCTCAGTCATGGGATGCCGCCAATCACCCGGATTCACGCGGTGTGATGGAAGCGGTTGCTTGATAAAGGAGAAAAATAAATATTTAGTGTTTACTAAATTACTATACATATTATAATTTAAATAATGAGAAAATCATTTCAACTCCGCGCCCCCAAGGGTCCTGTGGACGCGGTTGAACACACTGTTGCCCATGTGGCGGACGGTGTGCGATCGCTTGATCAAAAAACACCGGCTTCGATTGAAAATCAGGTAAACAGGAAGCTCTCTGACTGCGCCAGTTACTGGGATGAAGCGAATGTGCTCAAGGCGGCGGGAAATTCATGGGCTGATGCCTACGTGATTCTTGACGCCAGTGACCGCGTGCTGATTTCAAATCAGCGCTTCTCGGATTATTTCGGCATCCCGGCGAACCATATCCAATCGGCATGGCTCGAAAGACTGCGTGCTTGCTTGGAGCCATGCATGGAATCAAAGGAAGGATTTGCTGCGAGCTGGAATGCAGTCGGTGAATATCACGCTGCCCGAAAAGTAGTAGAATGGGAAATCACCAAACCCTCTCATCGCATTCTGGAACTCAGCGTGTCCCCGTTGCCGCATGCTGAAGATCATGGCCGCTCAGCCAGGGTGCTGATCTGGCAGGACATCACACAAAAAAAACAACGCCAGGCCGCGCTTCAACAAGCCCAGAGGATGGAGGTGGTCGGAACTCTGGCCGCTGGGATCGCCCATGACTTCAACAACATCCTGACTGCAATCAACGGCAACATCACCCTCGCGCTTGACCAGATGAATGCGGGGGAGACCAAGGAGGCATCGGCACTTCTGGCCGTTGTCATGGAAGCAGCGGCCGGCGGACGCGAACTGGTTAAAAAACTTCTCAGTCATGTCCGGCAGAATGCCACGGCCACTCGTAACATGGACTTGCGCGCCGTTGTCTCCGACGTGCAGGGCTTGCTGAAGCATACGATTTCCCCATTAATCATGGTCGAATTGAGGATGCCCGGCAATTTGTGGCCAGTCGCCGGCGACGCCAACAGCATCAAGCAGGTGCTCATGAATCTATGCGTGAATGCCGTGGATGCCATGAAAGGCAGACCCAACAGCCATTTGATCATTTCCGCCGCCAACCAGCCGGGAGAATCCGATGCGGCAACATCGGGTGGAGATTTCGTGTGCCTGAAAGTCACTGACAACGGTCCCGGCATGACTGAGGGCGTCCGCGCGCGAATTTTTGAGCCTTTCTTTACCACGAAGTCCCAAGCTGA
>JAYVZW010000084.1:0-2404 GCA_043783015.1 Verrucomicrobiota bacterium | reverse complement strand
GTGTTGCTTGACTCCAGCTTTTCAATATAGGCTCGCATCAATTCCCGTTCTTTTCGCACATGCCAGGCATCGTTCAATCCGGGATCTATCGGCACCCTTGCGGAGGTGACCTGCGATGTTGGCCGCAAGTGTTCGCTTAGATCGTGCGCCAGACGTTTCGTGTGGGCGTGGGCGCGTTTCAGGGCTTCCGGCTCCTCTGGTGCATAGGGTTCATAGCTTGTGAGGTCCTCCTTCCATTTCTCCGCGAACAGCGCTCTGTTGGTCGCGACGATAAAATTCCGCAAGCCGGGCTTTGAACTTGAATTGCAATGATGAACGACGCGGGAGCGGGGATCGCAGAGAACGATCTGGCCATGCTTTCTGATGGCCATGCATAGATCCACATCGACATAGTAAGCGGGATACAAACGCTCATCGAGACCGCCGATAGCATCCCAGGTGTCAGCGCGGACCAAGATGGAGCACGTTCCCGAGTAATCCACGGCGCGAGTGGTTGAGTAGTCTTTAGGCCGCGCCTCTCCACTGCCCCATGGCGGAGAAGTCAGTGCTTCCTTCCAGAGGATATACCCGGCACCCAGCAACCTGCGATCCGGATTTAATATCATGCTGGAGACCGCCCCGGCATCCGGTCGCGCTTCCGCAGTTTCGACGAGCCGCTCAAGCCAGAGCGGCTCTATTTCTGTGTCATCGTGGAGCAGGGCGATGTAGCGTCCCCGTGCCAAGGACCGGCCACGGTTGTTACCACCCGCCACACCCAGATTGGCCGAGGAATCAGACACTAAGACCCCCGAGACTTCCTGTTGCACAAGACTTTTGATCTCATCAGTCGCCGCGTTCATTACCACGATGATCTCAAGAGGAATTTGTCCATCGAGATGGCCGGCCAGGGATTCCAAGCAACGGCGGAGCCGTGCAGCCTGGTTGATGGTCGGGATTACAATGGAAACCAGCGGCTGATCAGCGCGTGGCAGAACGATGAGTCTGGAGCCGTCTCCGGAAGGGCCTGGGGCGCTCATGAACTCTGGAGGTAATGATGCTGGCGGCTTCAATAACCGCGCACCGGGAGGAACTTGTAAGGAATCAAATCGGTATCAAGAGGAAGCCGATATTTGTCGGGATTCGCGTGGTCATATTGAATGGTCGGGAAATTTACTATCTGGCAGTCTTTGCTTCCGATGTTCTCGTCTGCATGCCAGACACCACGGGGGATGCTGAGGAGCTGGCGGCGGTGCTCACTGAGATAAATCTCCAAAACCATGCCGAACGTAGGAGATTCATGACGCGGGTCGAAAAGAACCACCTTCACTTCTCCTTGCAGGAGGCAATAGCGGTCTTCGTGCTCCTTGTGCATCGCCCAGCCTTTAATGATGCCGGGACGGATCGTGTAGAAATAAGTGAATACCAGAGGGTCGGGATGCCACTCCCATCTTGGATCAAACATCTCGCAGACGGTGCCCCGGTCATCGGTGTGCAGAATCAAATCGCGCATACGGATTCCATCGATCATGACTGCACACGATTTCCCGTCTGGAGTGACAAGCTGCCGATCCCGCTGGCTTGCCTGTTCGAGTCGTTGAGAATGGTCGGAGAACATGATGGAACTACTAGAGTATGATGATATAAAAGAGGTTTGTCGAGGTGGACAGCGTAAGGGAGAACTCTTTCAAACAGACTGGAAATCCTACATCCCGAGCGCGGCATAAATCTCGCGCGTGGCTTTGCTTTTGTTGAGCGTGTAAAAATGGATGCCGTCCACTTCTTCATCGAGGAGATTCGCGCATTGCTCAGTGGCGTAATGAATGCCGACCCGTTCAACGGCGGCCTCATCGTTGCCGCAGCGGGCAATGGCCTTGAGAAGTTTCGCGGGGTAACGCGCACCTGCGGCCAGTTCGGCCATGCGCTTCATGCCGGAGGCGCTGGTGATGGGCATGATGCCGGCGACGATCGGGACATTGATCCCGGCCAGACGGCAGCGGTCGCGGAAGTCGAGGAAGTCGTGGTTGTCGAAGAAAAGCTGAGTGCAGATATAGTCCGCGCCTGCGTCCACCTTGGCCTTGAGATAATCCATTTCCATCAGGCGGTTGGGCGTGGCGGGATGACCTTCGGGGAAACCGGCGACGCCGACGCCAAAGGTGTGGGTGCTGAAACCCCGGATAAAGCGCACGAGATCGGCAGCGTGCTGAAACGCATCGTTCGCGCGGACATAGTTCGTGAGATCCTTTGGAGGATCGCCGCCGAGCGCGAGGATGTTGCTTACGCCCGCCTTGGCGTAGCGCTCCAAGATGGATGCGATGTCGGCTTCACTGTGGCAGACGCAGGTGAGATGCGGGATGGGATCGAGCGTAGTTTCCTTTTTGATGCGCACCACGAGATTATGCGTCAACTCGCGGGTGGAGCCGCCTGC
>JAYVZW010000083.1:0-21669 GCA_043783015.1 Verrucomicrobiota bacterium | reverse complement strand
TGGTTTAAACGTTTGTTCAAACAAGCGATGTCGGAACATCGCCCGATCAACCAGCACCATTTCATTTTAACATTTTAACGGAAAATAATCCGCTTCCTGGAATCACGGGTCCTGCTCAGCGCCCGATGCTTGTCGTTCGGATTTTCATAGTGTAGTCTTGCGCAATGTCGGAGGTCGAACCATCCAAATCACACGTCACGCGCTGGATCGGGGGCTTGGTGCTGGTGCTGGTGGTGAAGCTCATAGATTATTATAGGATCCATTTTATTGATCCATTTGATCCTCTCTTTTGGTGGAAATTAGCGCGGAGAAGCATAGATAGTTTTTATTCACCGGCAAATCGGGTGTGGAGTCAGCCGAGCCTCGATTCTATTAAACTGAGATGGGTCGATTATTGGAACAGGATCATTTGGGGTTCAAGTCCTTCGCCCCCATGATCGGCAGGACGGAGGTGCAGGATGCGTTTTTGACGTGTGCTGCTTGTCGGGTCAGTGCCAACGTGTAGGCTCGCGCCATGTCTGACGCCGAGCCATCCAAGTCACACGCCACGCGCTGGATCGTGGGCGTGGTGCTGGCGGTGGTGTTGTATTTGGGGAGTGCGACGCCGGTCGCGATACTCTTATATAGATATGAGCTTTCCGTTACCACTTCATTCGGAATACCTAGGTGGTTGTCTTTCGTGGATAAAGCACTGAGCGTTTTTTATAAACCGGCTTCTTGGGTGTGGAATCAGCCTGGCCTAGTAATGTATGACCGGAAATGGAACGAGTATTGGTTGAACATCTTCTATGATTCGCTCCCTACTACCACATGACCGGCGGACTGAGGCATGGTATGGGGGGCGGAGATACAGACGCTGCGGCGGGCCAATGTCACACCAACTTTATTAATACAAAGTGTCGCGGATTAAATTGGTCAGCAGCTTTGAGGAACTGGTCTCCACTCGCTTCGCGGGCGATGTGAACGCGCTGTGCTGGGAGCGTAAGCTGCCGGGGGATTTCCGCGAAGTGGTGGAACGGCTGGGCGTGGGGAAGGGGATCACGACTATTGACGAGGATCGGCTGCGGGCCCTGGTCTTGAGCGACGCGGGGCAAGTGGCGCGGGATGTTCTTTTGCAGGATCAGGAAATGCTGCGCTCGCGCGAGCTTGCGCCGGTGCTGGACTGCATCAACGGCTATGACGACCCCGCAGACGCGGGGCCGATGCGCACGGATGTGCAATCGTGGCATGTGGACAGTGCCACGGTGGAGGCGGATACTTATCTTTGCACTTATCACGGGGCTTCGTCCGAGGGCTTGCGCAATGAAGATGCGATGCGGCGGGTGGACATTCCTGAAACGCGCGCCGAGCTGCTGAAGCTCTATGGCAGAGATGATGATGAGGGATTCATCGAATTCCTGAGCGATAACTTTTTCAATCTCCATTATGCAGCACTGCCACACGCACAGCCATTTTCCTTTGGCGTGGGGAATCTCTGGCGCTTGGCCATCAAGTATCCCGGCTGCCCGGTTGAACCCTGCGTGCATCGCGCGCCTGCGACTCAGCTTGGTGAGTCAGCGAGATTGTTGCTGATTAGCTGAGATGGGAGTTTAAAAATCTGAGATGGGAAAATCTCGAGCTCGTAGCTAGTGCGCGAGACTCAATATTTCAGCGATGATCGCATTCAGTGTCACGCTCGGACGCAAAGTTGCATTCGCCTTGGCTTCATCGGGCTGGTAGTAGCCGCCTAGATCAACGGGCTGGTCCTGCACGGCGATCAATTCGGCGACAATCTTGGATTCGTTTGCGCTTAGTTCGGCGGCGACAGGGGTGAAGCTGGCCTTCAATTCCGCATCGTTGTTCTGTGCAGCAAGTGCCTGTGCCCAGTATAACGCGAGATAGAAATGGCTGCCGCGGTTGTCAATGGTGCCGAGCTTGCGGCCTGGTGAGCGGTCGTTTTCAAGAAACTTGCCAATGGCGGCATCAAGGGTGTCAGCGAGGACTTTGGCCTTGGAGTTCTTGCAGGTTTCGGCGAGGTGCTCGAATGATACGGCGAGGGCGAGAAATTCGCCAAGGCTGTCCCAGCGTAGGTAGTTGTCTTCGAGGAATTGCTGGACGTGCTTGGGAGCGGAGCCGCCCGCGCCGGTTTCAAAGAGTCCGCCGCCATTCATGAGCGGAACAATGGAGAGCATCTTCGCGCTGGTGCCGAGTTCGAGGATGGGGAAGAGATCAGTCAGGTAATCGCGGAGAACGTTGCCGGTGACGGAAATGGTGTCATGACCTTTCACGATGCGTTCGAGGCTGAACTGGCAGGCCGCAGCGGGCGGCAGAATGCGGATGTCGAGCCCGGTGGTGTCGTGGTCTTTGAGATACTTCTCCACCTTTGCGATGACCTGCGCATCGTGGGCGCGGGCTTTGTCGAGCCAGAAGATCGCGGGCACTCCGGTGGCGCGGGCGCGATTGACGGCGAGCTTGACCCAGTCCTGCACGGGCGCGTCCTTGGTCTGGCAGGCGCGCCAGATGTCGCCGGTTTCAACTTGGTGCTCGATGAGCACTTTGCCGTTGCTGTCGGTGACGCGCACGGTTCCATTGGCGGGGATTTCAAAGGTCTTGTTGTGCGAGCCGTATTCCTCGGCGGCCTGGGCCATGAGACCGACGTTGGAAACGCTGCCCATGGTTTTGGGATCAAGCGCGCCGTTCTTTTTGCAGAAATCAATCGTGGTCTGATAGATGCCCGCATAGCTGCTATCGGGGATCACGGCGAGGGTGTCCTGCTGCTTGCCAGCGGCGTTCCACATCTGACCGGAGGTGCGGATCATCGCGGGCATTGAGGCATCAACGATGACATCGCTGGGCACATGGAGATTGGTGATACCTTTGTCGCTGTTGACCATGGCCACCGCAGGGCGATTCGCATACACAGCCTGGATGTCGGCTTCAATTTCGGCCATTTTCGCTGCTGGAAGGTTGTTAAGTTTCGCGGGGAGATCGCCGAATCCGTTGTTAAAATCGACGCCGATTTCCGCGAAGGTGGCAGCGTGCTTGGCGATGAGGTCTTTGAAGAAAACTTTTACGACGTGACCGAAAATGATGGGGTCGGATACTTTCATCATCGTCGCCTTTAAATGCACAGAAAAGAGAACACCATCTGATTTCGCTTGGGCGATCTGTTGCTCAATGAAGGCGACCAGCGCCTTCATTCGCATGACGGTGCCGTCGATAATTTCACCGGCATTTAACGACGTTTTTTCTTTCAGCACTTTCGTGGATCCGTCCTGGCCGATGAATTCGATTTTCACATCAGTGGCTTCGGAGACCACGACTGATTTCTCATTCGAGAAAAAATCGTCATGGCCCATGGTGCCAACGCTGGTCTTAGAATCCGGCGACCACTTGCCCATGGTGTGCGGATTCTTGCGGGCATATTCCTTGACGGCCTTTGGCGCCCGGCGGTCGGAGTTACCTTCGCGCAACACGGGATTGACAGCACTGCCCATAACCCTCGCGTAACGTGCCTTGATTTCCTTCTCGGCTTCAGTTTGCGGATTTTCTGGACAGTCGGGCAGCTTGTAGCCCTTGCCTTGCAGCTCAGCGATGGCAGCTTTTAACTGCGGCACGGATGCGGAAATGTTCGGCAGCTTGATGATGTTCGCCTCTGGTTCCACGCAAAGTTTTCCGAGATAAGCAAGGTCATCGGTCTGTTTTTGCGCGTCGGTCAGGGAGTCGGGAAAACTCGCGATGATGCGCCCTGCGAGCGAGATGTCGCGCGACTCCACCGCGATACCCGCAGATTTGGTGAAGGCTCTGATGATGGGAAGAAAGGAATAAGTCGCGAGAGCTGGAGCTTCGTCGGTCTTCGTGTAAATGATGGTTGGCTTTTGGGACATAATTTTGGGATGCGAGATAAGCACATCATCACGCTTCGGGCAAAGATGAAATGGCAAATTGGCAGGCGCGGTGGTAAATTCCACCAGGAGTGAATTGTATCTGCGTCGGAGGCGGTTTTGGTTGCAAAACATTACCGATTAAATTATGCCACACCTTCTCATGTCGTCATCCTCACCCACACCAATACGCCATCATCTGCGTGCGGCGCTGATGGCGTTGGCCGGAGTGGTGCTTTTACTGTCGGTCGCCACGCTGGCGTTTAAGCGGATAGGAGACAAGCACATGAGCCAGTTGATCGTCGCGTCCCTCAAGGCCAAAGATCAGGGCGAACGGATCCAGCGGGAGGCATTTCTCCGCGATGATGTGCTGCCCGTTGTCGGGTCTTCAGAGCTCACGCTTGAAGTCAACAACAGGGCGGTTGATGTTTTTCTCAGCAAGCCAACTGGGTTTCAAGTCTGCCCTATCGGAAGGGCGGGGAACACGACTCTCATGATGGCGCATAAAATGGCGGCCTTGGGGGACCGGATTCGCGGGAGAAAGATAGCATTGATATTCTCTGCCTCGTGGTTTTTCCGGGTTGGCGTGCCGGATGACAGTTACGCGGGGAATTTCTCCCCGCTTCAGGTTTTGCGTTTGTTGCAAAATGACGGGCTTGAAGACGGATTACGCCGTCGCTTTCTGGCCCGGCTGCAAGATTATCCAGAGACGCTTGATTTGCGCCCGGCGCTCGGATTTTATGTTCGAAACGCGGACGCCAAAGGGGCCTGGCCCGCTATACAGCGCGCGGCCATCAGACCGTTGATTGAAGTCCAGAGTGCCAAGCTTTCGTTGGAAGATTTATTTGCGACTGCTGCTGCGGTGATACGACTTCCGAATTTGGACGATAGTCGCACGATGGGGCCACAAGACATGGAATGGGACCGGAAGATCAACCAGATGGAAACTGATGAGGCCAAGGAGGCAGCTGCCGATCCCAACCGGAACACTGCACCGCTCTTGTTGGATAATGGTGTTTATGACCTTCAGTTTCTGACGGAAATGAACGCGTCCAGAGAATGGGATGACTTCGGGCTTTTGTTGGATACGCTGAAATCGTTCGGAGCCAAGGCGTATTTAATATCGGTGCCGCTCACCGGGACGGGCTATGAGCGGAGGGGTGTGAGCCGTGCGGCCCGTGACAAATTCTATCACCGGTTTGAGTCCTTATGTGCGGAGCACGGATACCAGGCCAACACTTTCTCCGACCATGACAGGGACGACGAATTCACGATTCCAAAATCAAGCCATTTTACGCCAAAAGGCTGGCTTTACGTTGACCGCGCTCTGGATGACTTTTATCATGACCGCCCCATTAGAAAACGATGAACGTGATCAGGCAGGATTTGGAAGTCGCAAATAATCTGTCGCGTGTTTTTTGGGAAATCCCATCCATTTTTTTCGTTTCACTCGCATATAATGAATCAAAACAATCCGCTAAAACTGCTCGCTGAAATCGCCGGCACTGACGAAGTGCTGCGCAGTCCCCAGCTCGACCTCTATGGAACCCAGACGCTTGATTCTATGCGCACTGTGGAGTTGATCGTTCTTCTGGACGAGCAATTCGGCGTGAGCATATCGCCGGCGGATTTTGACCGTGAGTGCTGGGCCACTCCGGAAAAATTCGTCACGGATGTGGAGGCGCGCATCGCTTCACTGGCATGAGCGCTCCCATCGAAAAGCCTGCCGGGCGAGCACGCGTCTTCTGGCTCGCCCTCTATTACTTAGCGGTGTTGATCGCGGTGATCTATATGCATGGCCGTGACGGACTGGCCACGCCATCATTTATTTACCAGGGATTTTAATATGAGCGGACTTTTGAACCGGATCAAAACTGTCGCCACGGAACATGCGAACCGCATGGCCCACAGCGGTGGCGGCACCATGACTTATCGCGAACTATGGGGCCGCGCGAACAAGCTCGCGGCGGAACTGGGGCGGCGCATTGCGCCCGCAAATCTGCCCGTGGGGATTCGCGGTCACAAGGAGCCGGAGATGTTTGTCGGCTTTCTAGGCACCGTGCTCGCCGGGCGGGGTTATATCCCGCTCGATATATCCATGCCAGCGGCGCGGGTGGGGCAAATCATTGCCACGGCGGAACCGCTCGCGGTATTGACCGCCGAAGAAATATCGGAGCTTACGCAAGGGTGGGAGTCCGCGCCGGAACATGCGATTCCACGGGCTGACCCCGATGACCCGTTTTACATCATGTTCACTTCCGGCAGCACGGGCGATCCAAAGGGCGTGGTCATCACGCACGGCTGCATGACGGCGTTCGTGGACTGGATGCTCGACGAACAAAAATTTTCCCCGGGCGGCGAGATATTTCTCAACCAGGTGCCGCTGTCCTTTGACTTGTCCGTGATGGACAATTACCTCGCTTTTTTGACTGGCGGCAGCGTAGTCGCATTGACGCGCGATGACATCGCCAGTCCGCGCGATCTCTACGCCAGGCTCCGGGACAGCAAGGCCACCGTCTGGGTTTCCACGCCCTCGTTCGCCCAGATGTGTCTCGCGGAAAAAAGTTTTGATGCAGGTATGCTGCCACATTTGAAGCGCTTTCTCTTTTGCGGTGAGACGCTGGCGCACAAGACTGCATCTACTTTGTTGCAAAGGTTTCCGGGCGCGGAAATCTGGAACACTTATGGGCCGACCGAGGCGACCGTGGCCACGACTTCGGTGCTCGTGGATGCGGAGCTGCTGGCGAAACACGATCCTCTGCCGATCGGTTATCAGATGCCCGGCACGCGAGTGGTTATTAAACGTCCCGACGGCACCGTGGCCCCCGACGGCGAGAGCGGGGAGATTGCGGTTATCGGCCCCAATGTCAGCCCTGGGTATCTGAAGCGGGCGGACCTTACGGAAAAAGTATTTTTTACTGAGGACGGACAGCGCGGCTATCGCACAGGCGACAAGGGCTGTGCCAACGACGGGCTGCTCTTCTACCAGGGCAGGCTGGATTTTCAAATCAAACTGCGCGGGCATCGCATCGAGCTGGGCGACGTCGAGGCCCATCTGCGCGAGGTGCCCGGCATTGTCGATGCGGTGGTGCTGCCGGTGGAGCGGCGAGGAGTGATTGATTCGATGGCTGCATTTGTTGTCACACGAGAGCAGGTCGGCGAGAACTCATTCGCCGCCGCGCAATTAGTGCGCGAGGCGCTGGCCGCGCGCATTCCGGAATACATGATTCCCCGCCGGGTTGATTTTCTCGAAGCATTCCCATTGACGGCGAACGGCAAGGCCGATCGCAAAGCACTGGCCGCGCGACTCTCATGATTCCCTACGCCGGCTTCAATTATTTCCTCATCATTCTCTGCATTGTCTGCGTGATGATGATTGCAGGGGCGCGCGGTCGCGCTGGCTGGCACTGGACGGCGCTGGCCACGGTGGTGATGCTGGCTTTGCAATACACCACGCCAATGCAAGTCGTTCCGGGTGTTTTTATTTGGGAACTCGCCGCATTGGTGACCTTTGGAATTTATTTGTTTGCGTTGGCCCAACTGGCGTTGAAGAAAATCATTCCGAAGAAATCAGCCCTTATCATACCGCTGGGGCTTCTTCCATTGATTGTTGCCAAATACGTGCCGCTGGGGCTACCAAACTTTGAGTTTGGATTCTTGGGCATTTCCTATGTCACGTTCCGCGCCTTGGATGTGCTCTGGTTAATAACCGACGGTGTGTTAGCCGAGGTGGGCCTGCTGGATTTTCTGGTCTTTCTCTTTTTCTTCCCGACCATTTCCAGCGGCCCGATCGACCGATTCCGGCGCTTTCAGAAAGAGTGGCGCATGTCCCGCAGCGCGGAGAAATTTTGGGACGACATTGATGCGGGGGTGCATCTCGTCTTTCGCGGGCTGCTCTATAAATTTGTTATTGCCACCGTGCTAGAGCGTCAGCTCGTGCATCATGCGCAGAAGGTTCCGGGGCTGGTCGGCGTCATTGAGTATGCCTACGCGTGGAGCGTGTATCTCTTTTTTGACTTCGCCGGTTATAGCGCTTTTGCCATTGGCGTGGCGCGCTGGTTTGGCATCACCTGCCCGGAGAATTTTAACAAGCCATTCGCCGCGCGGAACATCCGGGATTTTTGGAATCGCTGGCATATGAGCCTCTCCTTTTGGTTCCGCGACCATCTTTATTCTCGCTTTCTGCTGTCAGCGGTGAAGGGCAAATGGTTTAAGAAGCGCGAGACTCCCGCGAACCTGGGTTACTTTGTCTCCTTCGGCTGCATGGGGCTGTGGCACGGACTGACCTGGTATTACATCCTCTACGGCATTTACCACGCCGTGCTTTTCAATGTCTTCGATGCGTTTACACGGTGGAAGAAAAGGAATCCGACGAGGCTTGCTTCACCCCACTGGAAATGGGCGGCGCATTTCCTCACCATTCAATGTGTGGTTTTAGGATTCTGGCTGTTTTCGGGTCACGGATGGGTCACCGAGGAGATGGCCATCAAGATGAATGAGGCTGCCGATGCTTTGCAGAAGATGGCGAAGTGATGAGCCCCGGCTGCCGTGCGCGGCGGTCTCGTTACGACTTTGTGGAATTACCGCAAGACGTTTAAAACAAAAGCGGGATGACCAGGATGGCGACGATGTTCACCACTTTGATCATGGGATTGATCGCGGGGCCGCTGGTGTCTTTGTAGGGGTCGCCTACGGTGTCGCCAGTGACGGCGGCTTTGTGGGCGTCGCTGCCTTTGCCGCCGTGGTTGCCTTCTTCGATGTATTTTTTCGCGTTGTCCCAGGCTCCGCCCGCACTGGTCATGCTAAGACCGAGGAAGAGGCCAGTCACAATCGTTCCCATGAGCACGCCGCCGAGGGCGTGATAGCCAAGAACGGGAATCATCCCGACGACCAAGACTCCGGCGACCGGCAACAAGGCAGGAAGGATCATCTCGCGCAGGGCGGCCTTGGTCACGATGTCCACGCAGGTGGCGTATTCCGGTGTGTCCGCTCCCGTGAGGATGCCGGGCTTGGCGGTGATTTGACGACGCACTTCGAGAACGACGGCACCGGCGGCTTTGCCCACGGCGTTCATGCTCATGGCCGTGAAGAGGAATGGCATCAATCCGCCGAGGAATAGTCCGATGATGACATAGGGATCCTTGAGGGAGAAATCAACGGCGTGCCCGAGGTGTTTTTCCAGTTCGAGATAAAACGATCCGAAGAGCACCAGCGCCGCGACCCCGGCTGAGGCGATGGCGTAACCTTTGGTGACGGCCTTCATGGTGTTGCCCACGGCGTCGAGGCCATCGGTGATCTCGCGCACATTTTCAGGAAGCTCGCTCATCACCGCTATGCCGCCCGCGTTGTCGGTGATGGGACCGAAGGCGTCGAGCGAAACGATGATGCCCGCCATGCTCAACATGCTCATCACGGCGATGGCGATGCCGTAAAGTCCGGCCAGGATGTAGCCCCCGGCGATGGATGTGCAAATGAGTAGCACGGGCATCGCGGTCGCGTAATTGCCGATGCTGAGGCCCGCAATAATATTGGTGGCGTGCCCCGTTTCGCTGGCCTTGGCGATCTTGCGCACGGGGCCGTATTGCGTTGCCGTGTAATAATTCGTGATGACGACCACGGCGGCGGTGAGTCCGAGTCCGATCAAGGCCGCACCATACAGATTCACAGTCGTAAAGGGAAGGTTTTTAACTTCGCCAAAAAGCGCTTGCGTGATCGGCCACGCGGCCACCGCAGTAACGATGGCGGAAATGCCAACGGCCTGCATGAGCATTGCCGTCGCGGAGCCTTGACGGAGATTGACCCAGAGGATGCCGAGCACCGCGCCGACGATGGAAACACCTCCGAGAAGAAATGGATAAATCAGCGCCGCGCCGACCCCTTTTAAGGTGAGTGAGGCCACCAGCAGCGCGCCAATCAAAGTAACCGCATAGGTTTCAAAAACATCCGCCGCCATGCCTGCGCAGTCGCCGACGTTGTCGCCCACATTGTCGGCGATGGTCGCCGGATTGCGGGGATCGTCTTCATTAAGGGCGTTTTCGTTTTTGCCGACCAAGTCCGCGCCGACATCCGCCGCCTTGGTGTAAATTCCGCCGCCGAGTCGCGCGAACACACTGACCAGAGAGGCACCGAGCGCAAGGCCGACCAGCGAATCAATCGCCACCGCGCCGCCGCCCATCGCCAGGTAAAACACCGCGACCGCCAGCAGCGCCAGCCCTACGACCAGCAGACCCGTGACCGCACCGCCGTTGAAGGCGACACGTAATGCGGGAGTTGGCCCCTCAGTTGCGGCTTGGGTCGTGCGGACGTTGGCCACGACAGCGATGCGCATGCCAATGAAGCCTGCAATCATCGAGCATACAGCGCCGACCAGAAAGCCTGCTGGAACTGCAAAGGCGTGATCGGTATTTCTCTTCCACAAGAAAAGTAGAACCGTAATGATCACAGCTATGATGCTGACAGCGCGCACTTGCCGGCTGAGGTAAGCCTTCGCACCTTCCTGAATCGCGGCGGCCACCCGTTTCATCGCGTCATTGCCCGGTGAGCACGACATGATTTTCTTGATGAGCATCATGGCATATCCCAAACCCAGAATTGCGAGGATGATGGAAAGATAGATACCGTTATTAATGAGGAATGACATGGAGTGGGCGTGGTAGTGCGTTGGCGTGAGGGTTAATGTCCGTTGTTCAACGGGCAAAAAGGAGCGCGATTCTAGCGGATTTATTGCGCGTGGCAATCACGATTTTCATGGGCATGTGCCAAATATTGAGGCACTGGGCCGACGAGCCAGTGCGCAGGGTGGGATTCGAACCCACGACCAATTGGTTAAGAGCCAACTGCTCTACCGCTGAGCTACCCGCGCTAAATTCTGGTCTTGTATGGTGCGCGGGGTGGGATTCGAACCCACGACCAATTGGTTAAAAGCCAACTGCTCTACCACTGAGCTACCTGCGCCTGAAACAAGGGGAGGGGTAACTAAGCAAAGTATGCGCTGATGCAAGCGGTAAAATTGCGCATCCGTAGTTTTATTCATCTCAGCGGCTATCATGTCGCACTACGAGTGGGCACGACTACCTCCCCTGGTTCCGTTCGTGAGCGCGCAGTGTCCTCAGGCTCTCAGGCATCAGGGGGATTGAACTCTCGCGGAGTAACGTTGATTTATCAGCGGGAGGGTCCGGTCAGTCCGGTCAGCATCCCTGTGATAACACCAACTGCGATGCCCATTCCAGCGGTGGCCAGAGGTCCACCGGCGATGAAGAGTCCCGGAATGGCCATGGCTCCCATGCCGACCACACAACCCAAGGCACCGCCTACTACAAAGCCGGACGGTGCAGTCAAGCGATGTGCTTTGGCCCGCTTGTTTGCCAATGGTTGGCGGGAGAAGTTTGCCTGATTTATATTTTGGTCAGACGATCTGATTTTCCGGCGGACTACAACCTGGTATGGCTGAGTGCCGATAGTGGAGGTTAATGAGTGTGACATGGGAAGAAGATTGCTGGTTACAGTGACCGATAGGGCACGCGTGAGGTGACCATGACGAGCATGCCCGTTTGATGCCATGGGGTGTTTCCCCCCTATAAAATATTAGCTCGCTCTACGGGGCGTCTCAAACAAGGCGAGGAGTAATCAAGCAATGTATGTGCTGATGCTAGTCCATCAGGTTCATCTTGATTTAACAAACTGTGTTCATAAATCCATTGCTCTCAAAGAATGCGGCAAACAATGTTGTTAGAGTTCTTTTCCAGCCCGCGTTCTGACGGCATGCGAATAATAATGGCTCGATTCCTTTTGGCTGCGGTATTATCAACTGCGGCCATTCATGCGGGAATCATCCTCGACCTTGATGCTAAATCACTTCCTGCCGGCACGATTGCTGAATGGAAGGACAGCACTCCATCGGGCGGGATCGTTCGGAGCGATTCTCCTCTTCGGATTGAACAAGTTCAGGGACGGACGGCGGTTATCTTTGATGGGGTGCAGCAGATGGTGGCTGAGTTCCGGCTGGCGGCGGGTCTGGAGAAGAAGCCCTTCACGGTCGAGGCTTGGGCGCTCAATCCCAACGTTGAGAAGATGGAGGTTCTTGTTGCGCTCGCTCCAGTGCTGGGTGGCCCAGGGACGGAGTTCAGTTATTCCAGCAGTCCTGGCTCAGGTGCCTTCCGATCAGGATTCAAAGCGACGACTCCTTTCGGAAACATTCCTACGGCGAATGTTTGGCATCATCTGGTCTGGACCTATGCTGGCGGAGCTGATGGCTTGCTGAAAGTTTATGTTGATGGCGAGCTCGATACGGAACGCGAACTAAAATTCATTCTGCCGCCTCAGGCGAAAATTCACATCGGTGCTTCCGCTGAATCAGACAAGAGCGGGCCCAAGAAGGGTTTCTCCGGAGCGCTGGCCAGAGTGCGAATTTACGATCAGGTGCTATCACAGAGCGAACTGCGCCAGGGTGCGGGCTTGCTCCATGCATTCGCGCCCGAGCCACGCCACGGCTCGACCACGGATTCACTCAATGTTTCGTTAAGCTGGCAGCACGGCACTGCGAATGCTGCCAGTTCCCTTGTTTACATCAGCACTGATCGCTCGGCAGTCGAACGAAGTTATAAGAACTTAGCGATGCCAGTCGCTGGCACTACGTTGGGGCCGGTGCCGCTCAAGGTCGGGACCAAGTATTTCTGGCGGGTTGATGATCTCGACAACAAAGGACAGGTGATCGCTCCCGGCATGGTGTGGACATTCACTGCGGATGCCGGCCTTGCTTCCCTTCCTCAACCCCGCCATCAGGACAGCAATGTCTCGCCTGCCCTCGCACAACTTTCTTGGATTCCCGGAAAATATGTCACGCACCTGCGTTTGTTTTTTGGTGTCAGCGCAGAGGAGGTGGAAAAGGCCACGATACCAGCGGCGGAATTTCCGGCGGAGACAAAGACCTGTGCGCTGCCAGTGAAACTCGCGCCCGGCACGCGCAGTTACTGGCGTGTGGATTCCGACAACGGACAGCAGCCGGCATCGCATGGACAAGTGTGGACCTTCCGCACGCAGGACGCTCCGGTGAAGGATGATGTCACCTTCTTCGTCAGTTCAGACTCGCATTATGGCCGCGAGAACAATGCTGCGATCAACCGGCGTGTGATCGATGAAATGAATGCGTTGCCAGGCACGCCGCTGCCTTCCTCGGTGGGCGGGGGATTTGTCCGGACTCCACGCGGGGTCATCCTGAATGGTGACCTGCTTGATGAAGGCTTCAACAAAGATACCGCGCCTGCTTTGTGGGCAGAGTTCTGCCGCGACTATGGGTTGACCGGCACGGACGGAAGGCTTTGCTTTCCAATGTATGAAGGCTTTGGCAATCATGATGGCGGCCCCACAAAAAGTTTTGTGCGCGCCGGCATCAAGGAACGCAATCCCAAGCGCATCGGTCTCAAGGAAATTTCCCCGGACGGACATCACTACTCATGGGACTGGGACCATTTGCATCTTGTGCAGCTCAACCTTTTCGGCGGCGCGAGTCCTGCGGATGTGAAAGGCGTGAATGCGGCCGAGCATGATCCTGAAATGGCCTTGCAGTTCCTCCATGACGATCTGGCCCGGCATGTCGGCAGCACCGGGCGGCGGGTCATCACCTTCCAGCATTTTGGCTGGCTGGGAGGCATGGCCGACTGGTGGCAGGGCGAGGCCAAGGAGCGTTTCTATGATGAAGTGAAACCCTATCAGGTGGCATGTCTCATCAACGGCCATTCCCACGGCGCTGCATTCGTCCCCTGGCACGATCTGCTCACGATACACGATGGGTCCACCGCGAGAGGCGAGGGCGACAACGGCGATTTCATGGTGGTGCGAGTCACCGCGAAGGAACTCATCGTCATCCAGCGCAAGCTGGGTGAGTGGGGCATCTATAAACGCATGAATCTGGGAGAAAAATCCGCCACTGTGACGCCATGATAAGACTTGTCCAACTTACAGTTCTCGCGCTCTCAATCACGGTCGATCTTGTGGCGCAGAACGTCCTTGTCCAGCCTTACATCCAGCCGGGCGATGGCGCGGATTCCATGTCCGTCATCTGGATGACCGACCAGACGCCGGGTGACTTTATAGTTGAATACAGTGCAAAAAATCTTCCTGCCCGCACCGTGAAACCCGAGCTGGTCGCGCTTGATTTTACCATCTCCAAGCGTCAGGCCGCAGCGAAAGCTGATGACGAGTCACACGGAAAGGCCGCAGTTTCCGATGCGATTCCCGAGAAGGAACAGCATTATCTAAAATATACAGCGCTCCTGTCCGGCCTGCCGGGAGACAGTATGATTGATTATCGAGTAAAGCTTGGCTCGAACTTGGTGCGCGAAGGTGCGTTCGCCTCTCATGCGGGCCCGGACCAACCTGTGCGGTGCGTGATGGTCGGCGATCTGGCAAAGGGAAATGTCGATCAGAATGCGATCGCTTACCAAATCAGCCGTGTGCAACCGCAGTTCCTGGTCGCGCTCGGTGACGTCGTTTATCCCACGGGCCGGGTCAGCCAATATATGGATCATTTCTGGAGCACCTACAATCAGCCGGCAACCACGAGTGCGGCCACCGGTGCGCCACTCATGGCATCCGTCCTGTTCCATACGGTGCTGGGCAATCACGATGTGGACACCCACAATCTCGCCGACACCCCGGATGTGCTGGGGGCTTATCATTTCTTCCGCGCTCCAACCAACGGTCCCGGTGAAGGTCCTTGGAGCACGCCGCTTGGCACAGGGCCCGGGGCCACCGTCTTCCGCTCCGCCGTCGGCAGCAGCTATCCCGCCTTGGGAGTTTATTCATTCGAAAACGGGCCAGCTCATTTCCTCGTCCTGGACAACAGCGGATATGCCAATCTCGATGCCCCCCGTTTGCGGGAGTGGATGGAGCGCGATCTTGGCAACAGCCGCGCGCCCTGGAAATTTGTCTGCTGTCACGCGCCCGCATTCCATTCTTCTCGCGAGCATTACACTGATCAAAAGATGCGGCTGCTGGTGCCGCTGTTCGAAAGCTGCGGCGTGGATATTGTCTTTTCCGGGCATGTTCACAATTATCAGCGCAGCGTGCCCGTCCACTTCCAGCCGGACGCGCCCATGCGAATTGCCGGCGGCCTCGTCAATGGCGTGTTCAAGCTCGACAAAACTTTTGACGGCGTCGGGAACACCCATGCAGATGGCGTGGTCCACATCGTCTCCGGCGGCGGGGGCGGCACGCTTTACAAGGGCGATCTCGCGCAGAATGCCGTATATTTTGCGGCCAAGCATCCCGGCAACTGGTCACCTTACACCGCCAAGTTTATCTCCGACCGCCACTCGTTCACAGTTCTTGATCTGACTGCCAGCCGTCTGGAACTGCGTGCGATTGATGCAACCGGGGAGGAGATTGATCGCATAGTCATGACAAAACAAAAATGACAGGGCAGTGCGCGTAGCACTATAACATCCTTCTCCTGCCTGGCATTAGTGGCAGCGCATCCCCGGTCTTTTGTCCCGGTTCGCTCCACACGACTTCATAAAAACACTTGCCTCCGAGACGGTGAAGCATAAGGTGCGCGTTCCTTCTGGGCGAACACTTGAGAGCATGTCTCCTGGAACGGGAGCGGGACAGTCCCGTTCTTGTTCGTCCGGGGGTGCAGCCTCAAGTTTTTTTATGATCAGCGAACTCAAAGCCCTGTTTGAATATTACGAAAAGGAAAAAGGCATCGACCGTCCCAGGATGGTCGAGGCTCTCCAGAGCGCATTGCTTGCCGCTTCGAAGCGCAGCATCGGACCGGCGCGCGAATTGCGCATCGAGATTGATCCTGAAAAAGGCAGCATCAAGGCTTTTGCCAAGCTGCTGGTTGTGGAGTCGGTAACAAACGCTTTCGAGGAAATTGCCCTGAAAAATGCCGTCAGACTCCGAAAGGATGCGCAACTTGGCGAAGAAGTGGACGTGGAAGTGACGCCGAAAGACTTTGGTCGCATTGCTGCGCAAACCGCCAAGCAGACTTGGATGCAGCGTCTCCGTGAAGTGGAGAAGGCCAATCTCTATGAAGAGTTCAAGGATCGCACCGGTGATGTTGTGAGCGGAACCGTCCGTCGCTTTGACAAGTCCGACGTGGTCATTGATCTCGGCAAGTTCGATGGAATCATGCCCATGCGCGAGCGCGTTCCCACGGAAGATTACACCTCCGGCGACCGGATGCGTTTCTATGTGAAGGCGGTCGAGAAGAACACCCAGCGTGGCCCTGAGATCATCCTGAGCCGCAGCCATCCGAACTTCGTGCGCCGGCTGTTTGAATTTGAGGTCAGCGAGATTTCAGATCGCACCGTGGAAATCGTCAGCATCGCCCGCGAGGCCGGTTATCGCACCAAGATCGCCGTGCATAGCGCGGACGAAAAAGTGGATCCTGTCGGCGCTTGCGTGGGACTTCGTGGCGCGCGGGTGAAGAACATCGTGCGTGAGCTGAACAACGAGAAGGTGGACATTATCCGCTGGAGCTCCGATCCCGTTGAGTTTACTCGCGAGGCGCTGAAGCCGCTCAAAATTCTCTCCATCACCGTCGATGAGGCCAGCAAGCGCGTGCACCTTACCGTGGGCGAGGAAGAACTTTCCAAGGCCATCGGGCGCAAAGGGCAGAACGCGCGCCTCACCTCAAGGCTGATCGGCTACGATCTCGCCATCGAGCGCGACCAGCATGAAGAGAAGAAATTTGAAAGCAGCATGGGCGGCTCGGTGCATCAGATTGTGGAGAAATTTGGCATCTCAGAGGAGGTTGCGCGCAAGCTGGCCGACGGCGGATTGACCGATCTCTCGGCATTCGATGATGTTGACGAAAGCGATATCGCCGGAATCCTCGATGGCGACACGGCAACTGCAAAGCTGATTGTCGAGAAGGCCCGTGGCACCCATGATTCTCCGACCGAACAGGAAGGCGCTGCCGCCTGATTCTCGTCCTGATCATCCTGCCTTTTTTGCCCGAACATCGTTATCCATTTCATGCCTCCCAAATCCACGACTTCTAAAACCATCCGAAGCAGTCCGCCTTCCAAGAAGGCGGCAGAGTCTCGGGCGGCGGCAGAAAAAAAGCCGCTCAAGCCCCGGAAGACTCTCTCATTAATCGACGAAGCGCCGTCATCAACGGCTAAGCGCCGCAGTGGGGCCGCTGCTCACGCATCGGCTTTCAAACCACTAGGTGCCACACCGGCAAAAGTGGAGGCACCCGTTCCACCGCCCGAGCCTGAACCGGTCAGGAAAACGCTTGATCAGGCCAAGGCTGAGGCTCTGTCACTGTTTGACGAGGAAGAAAAAAAGCCTCGTCGTCCTGTCCGCACAGAAGCGGAAATTGCGCAGGCTTTGGCGACCAATTTTCTGCCGCCCATTTCATTGTTGAAACAGGATGATGAAGATCAACTGGCTGCTTTGCTTCCAAAAGTAGAAGCGCCCACTGTCGCTGCTTTAGAAGAGGAGACCGGCGATCCCAAGGTCATCCACATCAAGACGCCGATCATTGTCAAGGACCTGGCCGACAGAATGGGCTTGAAGGCTTTTCAGATCATCAAGGATCTTATCGAGTTCAAAGTTTTTGCCAAGACCGACACCCCGCTGGAGCCGGACATTGCGGCAAAAGTTTGCGAGAAGCACGGCTTTGTCTTTGAAAAGGAAAAGCGCGAGAAAGGCGGCGGTGTCCACAAAACCGAAGAGATCATCGCGCCGCCCGCGCTGCCCGCACCAGAAGAAGTCGCTCAGGAATCACTGGAACTGCGCGCTCCCATTATCACTTTTATGGGCCACGTCGATCACGGCAAGACCTCTCTGTTGGATGCCGTGCGCAAGACCACGGTTGTCTCCGGCGAGGCCGGCGGAATCACACAGCACATCGGTGCTTACAGCGTCTTTCACAGCGGCCGTCCCATCACTTTCATCGACACGCCAGGTCATGCCGCTTTCTCGGAAATGCGCGCCCGCGGTGCGCATGTAACGGACATCGTGGTGCTGGTCGTCGCAGCGGACGACGGCTTCATGCCACAGACAGTCGAGGCACTCAATCACGCCAAAGCTGCCGGAGTCACCATCATCGTTGCCATCAACAAGTGCGACCTGCCTGGCGCGAATCCGATGCGCGTGAAGCAGCAGCTTCAGGAAAAAGGGTTGATGCCCGTCGAATGGGGCGGCGAGGTTGAAGTCATGGAGGTCTCCGCCACCAAGGGCATTGGCATGGACGCCTTTTTGGAAACGATGTCGCTTCAGGCTGAAGTGCTGGAGCTTAAGGCCAATCCGAAAGCTCCTATGCGCGCGACCATCATCGAATCGCGCATGGATCCGGGTCGCGGCCCCACGGCCACTGTCATTGTTCAGACCGGCACGCTGCGTGTCGGCGAGCCTTTCATCTGCGGTCCATACTGGGGCAAGGTGCGCACGCTCATCAATGATCGCGGCCAGGCCATCAAGGAGGTTCGGCCCGGGATGCCTGCTGAGGTCGTTGGTTTCAGCGGATTGCCAAATGTAGGCGATGAAGTCATCGAGATGGAAAACGAGCGCACCGCGAAGAAGCTCAGTGACGAGCGTCTCGAAGAACTTCGTCTCAAGAAACTCGCCGTGCCCCGCCGCACATCTTTGGAAACCTTGTTCGCCAATATCGAAGAAGGCGAGAAAAAGTCGCTCAACATTGTTCTCAAGACCGATGTGCACGGATCGCTCGAAGCCATTGCCAAATCGCTCAAGGAAATCAAGAGCGAGAAGGTGGACATCCAGATTCTGCACAACGCTGCGGGGCCCATCTCCGAAGGCGATATCCTTCTCGCGAGCGCTTCCGATGCCATCGTCATCGGCTTCAACGTCAAGGTCGAAAGCACCGCTGTCTCCATCGCCAAGCGCGAAGGGGTCCAGGTGAAGCTCTTCAGCATCATCTACGAACTCATCGATCAGGTGAAGGAGGCCATGTTGGGCCTGCTCGATCCTGAATTACGCGAGAAAGTCATCGGACATGCTCGCGTGAAACAAGTGTTCAATCTCAGCCGAGGCATCGTTGCCGGCTGCGTCGTGACCGACGGCCGCATCGATCGCAAAGGTCGCGCCCGTGTTCTTCGCGGCAACCAGTCGGTTTATGATGGATCCGTTGAAACCTTGAAACGTTTCACTGATGACGTGGGGGAAGTTCGCAACGGACTCGAATGCGGCATTCGCCTTGGTAACTACACGGAATACGAGGAGAATGACGTCATTGAGTGCTACGAACTCGAAAAGTTCGCCCAGACGCTGTGAGGTGAAAATGCCGCGGCATGACTGAGGCTGGACGCCGGATCAAGTTCAGTCCAAGGCAAAACTCTCCAGCACCCGCATACAGTGCAAAATTAACGTTATCAGTTTAACATTTTTCTATAACAACCATAATTCGTGATATTTCCATCCTATGTCTCGCCTGCTGCGTTCCCCAGTCTTCCACTCATTGCGCCATTTTCTGCTGGCTTTGTTGCTGCTGACCTTCACTGGCTTGTTCATCACCAGCCACACTAGCGGAAGCGGTAGTGTTGTTGTCAGCAATACTCCTCCCCCTGCGAGTTACTTTGATGCCACGCTCTACACGCCGGAGCAGTTGAACTTCTCCACCATTGACGACGGCATCCCGGATGTGTGGAAAGATTACTATGGTTTCAGCCTGGCTGATCCCGAGCTAGCCCAGGCTGACTACAACGGCTCCGGCGTGACCAATCTAGTCAAATACCACGCCAACCTATGGCCGCTTGATGCTGCGCCACCCCAGTCGCAAGCCACAGCCAAACCTGGTGCCGTAAAAAAGGCCGTGGTTCTTAACTCAAGCCCAGGCGTCGCGACCATGAGTAGTGCTGCGGTGCCGCATCTGGATCCCGCTGGCTTCTTTGGGAATTACGAGATGGATCATACCATGACCACAAGGCAGGCTTTTGGACAATCATTGCAAATCAAGTGGGGATATCTTCCAAAGATTGGTGCGTGGGTGCCGGTCGTTGGCAATCAGGTTGAGGTCTGGCAGACTAGCTTTCGAGGCCTTTCTTACCAGTTTGTGGAGCTTGATGCCAGCAAGGGCAGCCACGGCATCAAGCAACAAGTGGAAGACGCCGCGCCGGGCACGTTTTTGTTGACATGGAAACACGTGGCCCGTGATAACAAGAGTGCTGGAAACAATGGTTACAAAGTCCTTGTTTACACCGTGGATGGCAGCACAAGCAGGGTGCTGGCGAGAAAAGATTTTCCTAAAGATGGCGCCGTTAACGCCGGTGACTGGTCATTGCAAGGACTGGCTTTCGCAGTCAAACCGGAGGATATTGCCCCCAAGAATAAGCCGGCGCGTAGTCTCTGGATTGCTTTGGATTCAAATGACAACAATACCTACGGAACACTTATTGATGATATTCACCTGACGCATATTGAGATAGTGCCAGACAAATCAATGTATGGACCCAAGCTTACCCAAGCATCACCATTACTTCTCTCCAGTGCTGCCGACACTACAGTCGTGACATTTCTCGAGCAGGGTCGAATCGGTGACGTAGTGCCGAGCGTGAAACAAGGTGGTGAGAAGCACTTCGTGACACCGAAGTGGACACAGGATATTAATGGTGACGACGATAAGGATGTAGTTCTGAAGGCCGAGACTACTTTGTCCGAGGATGAATTCAAGAAGGTGGCCACATGGGAGGTGTTACCATCGGGGGCAGGAAAAGTCGATGAAAGCGATGCTAGGAAATTTCTTGTGAAGCGAGACACAGCACGTAAAGTAGAAGTTTTTATCAAGCCGAATGGTTCCACGAGTTCAATAAGTCCAGTTAAAATGAATATTTGGATCGTATGGGCTACACCTACTACTGGCTATCCAAAAAAACTTTCCACTAATAGTTCATCAGTAAAAGGATATTGTGTCCCAGAGGTGTCTTCTATGGCATTCATCATGGATATCGAACCAAAAGAGATGTTCGATGGGTTTATCGCTGGTCGCGATGTCCCAAAACTTAATGGCAATGCACAGTCTCTTTCTTCTACATTAGTGTTTACTCAGGCGACGACAATAGACGAAGATTCAGCCAACAGGCGATGGGATATGAGCAGACGGCTCCGTGTAAAATTGAAAGACAAGGTCGCCACACCATCGCTAGTATCAACGGATTACAACACTAGCCGAGGGCTCGCATTGGCAATAACCAATAATGCCACAAAATTTCCCGTGTCAGATTTGGAAGTCATGAGTTTCCCAACCGCAAGGTGGCAAGGCAACGACGATCCAGACAGCACGACGAGTGCAGATAACGACCCATACTCTGACAAAGACAGTTTTATTGTAAAAAGGGCCGGTGAGTCCGTGGATCCAAAACCAGGAATCGGACAAATTGCATCTTACGATCGACCTGGAGCCCCGGCTATAAGGGTATCTGCTGGAACGCCGGCTTCTGGCGAAGAAGTAGAGGGATGGCTGCAATTTGAAGAATTCGCTCGTTTAGAACTTGGAGAAGGCAACAAGGCTAAATGGTATATAATCTGCGATCCCATCAAATGGGAGTCGATCAAGCGTTTTAAGCGTAAGACTAATGCTTTTGGATTGTTTGAGGAAATGCGAGAGAATGGAAGCACTACAAATTTAGGCCATTGGGCCGGCTATTAATGCGTTATGAAAACATTTATTTATCTCTTGGCCATTGCGTCCAACTTATCTGGTGCGGCGTTGATTTCTCAAACGCAAAACAAGAATTACACAGAGATGGTGCTTCCTTTTATTAAAGACGCTCAAGTAAAGCGGGAAGCAGAAGTGGCCCTCCAATCCTTCGTGCAAGCTAAAACCCTTGAGGAAGTCAAC